>LSKJ01000246.1 GCA_001557035.1 Rhodospirillaceae bacterium CCH5-H10
GACGAAGCGGGCGAACGCCCGGATGGCGGCGAGCCGCTGATTGCGGGTGCGGGCGGAGCAGCCTCGCTCTTTCTCGAGGTGCGCGAGGAACTGCAGCACTCGCCCGGACGTCAGATCAGCGACGGCCAGCCGGTCCACCGGCTTGCGCACCTTGCCGCTGATGAACGGGAGCAGCAGGCTGAAGGTGTCGCGATAGCTCGTGCGGGTGTTCCGGGCCAAGTTGCGCTCGGTGACGATGTGTTCGGTGAGGAAGCGTCGAAGCCACGGGCCGAGGGTTACGAGCTCACGCATCGCCGCCTCCTTCCGCATAGCGCGCGAAGCGCAGCGACGCCTGGTGCAGAAGCTCGGGCGTCATCGTCAGATAGACCTTCGTGCCTTCGAGATCGGCATGGCCGAGATAGGTGGCGAGCAGCGGCAACCGCCGCTGCACATCGGCGCCTTCGCGATACCAGGTGGTCAGGCTGTGGACCGCGAAGCTATGTCGGAGATCATGGAGGCGTGGGATTCGTCGCCCGCCTCCCGTGCGGTGGACGCCGGCGCGGCGCCGCAAGCTATCGAACGCCGCTTGCACGGTGCTGCTGGCCAGCCGCGATCCGTCGCGGTTGCCGAGAAGAAGGGCATCCCGATCTTGCGCACGACCGTCGTGTCGGCGCTGAGCCACATAGGCCACCAGCGCCTTGGCGAGCTGCGGACCAATCGGCACCAGCCGGTCCTTGAAGAACTTCGTGCCGCGCACCGATAAGACGGCTTCCGTCAAGTCGACGTCCGCCAACGTCAGGCGCGCCGCCTCGCTGAAGCGCAACCCGGCTCCGTACAAGACAAGGAGCAAGGTCCGGAACGTCACGGCGTTCAACTGAACCGCGCCGCGTCGGCTCATCTCCACGGTCGCGGGATCGAAGAGACGCCGCAGCTCGTCGCGCGAGTAGATGTAGGGCGGGGCGCGGACCGGCGATCTCGGTTCGTTGTCAGGGAGCGGCGACCGGCTCGCATGCCCGCGGCTGATCGCATAGCGCCAGAACCCGACAAGAACGTAATACTTGTTCTGGCGGTGCCGGGTCAGCGGCCCCTTACCCGCCAGAAAGGCCAGGACCTGTGCCGTAGGGGCCGCATCGCAGGCAGCATCTCCGTCGGCGTATTCGAGGAAGTGACGCAGCAGGTTCGCCGCGGTTGAGAACCTCGCGCCATGGGCCTGACGCCAGAGGATATAGTGCTCGATGGCCTCGCGCAGCATCATGCCAGACCCTCCAGATCGAGGGCCCCCACCTCGCGGAGCGCGGTGAGATTGACCTTGGCGTAGATCGCGGTGGACGACGGATCACGGTGCCCGAGAAAGTCCCCGATCACCTTCATCGACATGCCCTGATCCAGAAGATGCTGGGCCGCCGCATGTCGCAGCGCGTGCGGACCGCGCCGCCCGTCGACGACGCCGATCGCCGCCAGGCGATCACGAACGATCTTGTCCAGCGTCCTCCTGGTGAGCGGTCGTATCGGCGCGCGCGACGTGAAGAAGAGGCCGCGCCCGAAGCCAGAGGGCCGTGCTTCGCGGATGTACCGGAGGATGGTGTGCCCGACCCCCCGCGACAGCGGCCAGTGATGCGTTCGGCCCGGCTTTGGGCAGCGGACACGGAGCGTCCCGCCTTCCCAGTTCAGGTCGTCCAGCCGGAGGCCGGCGACTTCTCCGGCCCTCAGCCCGTAGGCGATGAACAGCATCAGGATTGCCCGGTCGCGCTTGTCGACAGCACGAACGCCCTCGACGGACGCGAGCAGGCGCACGACATGCTCGCGCCTCACGCCCTTGGGGACGGTCTCGTCCGCCATGAAGCGGGGCGGCAGGATGCCCGCGGCCAGCCCCGACAAGGACCAACCGCGGGCTTCGGCGAACAAGAAGAACGCCTTCAGACGCTGCGCGTAATCGTGCAGGGTCCGGCGAGTCCAAGCTCCCCGCGTGTGCTCGGCAGCGACCGCATCGTCGATGTGGTGCATCCGCACGGCGCTCAGCGCGACATCGCTCCCGACCAACCAGGAGAAGAAGCGATCGGCGGCCGCGCAGTAGCTTTGAACCGTCTCGTCGGACAAGCCGCGCTCGTCGCGCAGCCACTTCTCGAAGGTCGCAACCTCGGCGCAATGCGAATGGCTTGGTTTCTCGCGCTCATCGAGCCAGAGCAAAAAGCGAAGCCATCCGATCCCGTGACTGATGAACCGTTTGCGCGCCTTGGGAGAGGCCGCTCGAATGCATCTCCGTCCTTTCGGCCGCGACCAGGTCGCCGCGGCAGCCTCGATCTGGTCGATACTGACCCTGGCACCTTCTTCCAGGTTCAGAAGGCCCATCAAGCTCACTTGATCGTTGGCGCATTTTCGCAAAGTCGGTCGCCTGGCGCCGCTCTCCTTGAGATGAACGAGATATCGTTCGCGCTCGTCGACAAGGGGCGCTGCTCGATATTTGTCAGCGGTTCGGGGAAAGAAGATCTCTTCAAACATGCTTGTGCCTCCGTGTGGGTGGAGGTCCAAGCTTCCGCACCGGGCGCCGTGATCAAGTCATGTTGCGTATGGAGCGGCTCAATCATCTGGAACAAAGCATTCGTCCTGCGGCGCGAGCTGGATGCGCAGCGCCGTCCGAAGCGCGCCGAGGCCGAAGGTGCGGAGATCCGCGTTGAAGTCCCCTGCCCGCGGCGACAGGGCAAGCGTTTCAATTCCCGCCGCTTCGGCGCGTTCGGTCAGCGTCGCGAACGCCGTGTCACCTGCGGCATCAGCGTCGCGGGCGATGTAGAGCCGTCGCAGCGTCGGCGGGAGCAGAAGCGCGGCGAGGTGGTTGGCCGAGAGCGCGGCTGCCATCGCCATGGCAGGCAGCGCACAGCGCAGCGACAGAATCGTCTCAATGCCTTCGCTGGCGGCCATCACCTCGCACGGCACGCCGAAGCGCACCGCATGGCCGAGCAGATCGCCCATGGCGCGTCGCGGCGTCTCGACCGGCGCCTTGCCCGAACCGTCCGGAGCGAGCCAGGTGCGGTGGGCGCCGGTCTGCCGTCCGGCCAGGTCGGTGACGCACGCGATCATCGCAGGCCAGATCTCGGTAGGTGAGTGTTCGTCCGGCCTATAGTAGCAGCGTGGATGGAAGCGCAACGCGGTGGCGCCGGAGAGCGAAGTTATCGCCCGTCCTCCAAGGTAGACCTCCGCAAGAGTGCCGCCGATCGGCTGCGACATGGCGAAGAGCCGACGCGCTGCTTCGGGCGAACCAACGGCACTACCCGGCGTCCTGCCGGCCGGTTTCCTTGTCTTCTCCGGTTCGGGACGTGGCAGCGACAGGAATCGACGTGCTTCCTCGGCAACGTCCTTGAACTCGAGAAGGCCGAGCCTCTCACGGATGACGTCGAGGAGATCGCCATGTTCGGCCGAGGCGGCGTCGGTCCAATGCCCGGCAGCGCCGCGACCGCAGTCCG
>LSKJ01000247.1 GCA_001557035.1 Rhodospirillaceae bacterium CCH5-H10
GCGGGAGGGCCGAACAGCCGCTCCATGAGCTGGACCAGCGCGCGGTCCATCTCGCGGCGCGCGGCCTTCTCGTCCTTGGCTTCGGCGACCCAGAGAGCCGCCTCATTGAAAGCGCCTGAAAGCAGGAACGTGACTGGTTCAACGCCGAGGCCCGGATTGGGGCGCGCCGCCAGCACGGCGGCGACGCCTTCGCGCAGCGAACGCACGCCATGCGGCGCGTCGATCTCGCGCCAGCGATGCCAGCCCAGCACGGCGGGCGCATCGATCAGGTAGATGCGGCGCACCGCGGGATCGAGACAGGCATCTAGGAAGGCGCGCGTACCCTCGATCAGTGCCAGCAGGGGATCGCCGACGGGTTCGGCCTTGCCGTCGATCGCCGCCGCGATCTCGCGCGCCACCTCCTCGACGATGGCTTCGAACACGGCCCGCTTGTCCTTGAAGTGATAGTAGAGCGCGCCGCGCGTGACGTTGGAGCGCTGCACGATCTCCTCCGTCGCCGCGGCGTCGTAGCCGGAGGCGGCGAAGATCAGCCGGGCCTCCCGCAGCAGGGTCGCGCGCGTGACGGCCAGCCGTTCGGCCTGGGTCCGGGGTCTTGACATACATACAGCCTGTATCTAAATGAACGAACGTCACATACAGATTGTATGTAAATCGCAACGCAGGAGAGGGCAATGCAGCTCAGGGATTTCTACACCGTGCTCTGCACAGACGACGTCGCCGGCACCGCCGCCTTCTGGGAGAAGCACTTCGGCTTTCGTCGCGCCTTCGAGGCGGACTGGTACGTCCATCTCACCAGCACGGCGTCGGAAAAGGCGAACATCGCGATCCTCGACTATCGCCACGAGACGATTCCCGTGCCGTTCCGCAAGAAGGCGTCAGGCGTGCTGGTGAACTTCGAGGTCGATGATGTCGATGCACTCTACGCCAGGGCGCAGGCAGAGGGCCTGAAGATCCATCTCGCCTTGCGCGACGAGCCTTTCGGCCAGCGGCACTTCATCACGGAGGATCCGAACGGCATCGCCATCGACGTGATCAAGCCGATCCCGCCCAGTGCCGAGTTCGCCCAGCAATACGCGCCGGACTCGCTGCCACGCTGATCGATGGATATGGTGTCGCCCGATTTGCCGACATTCGGGAGGACAAGATGGACGTACGTATGGATGGCCGCGTGGCCGTGATCACCGGCGCGAGCACCGGCCTGGGCCTGGCGATGGCCAAGGAATTCGCGGCGTCGGGCGCCTCGGTGGCGCTGCTGGCCCGCAAGGCCGATGCGCTCGCCGCGGCCAAGGCCGAGGTGCAGAAGGCGGCCGGCAAGGCCAACATCAAGATCGAGGCCTATTCCTGCGACGTCTCGAAGGCGGCGCCCATCGCCGACACGGTCAAGAAGATCGAAGCCGATTTCGGCAAGATCGACATCGTCGTGAACAATGCCGGCATCAGCCACGCCAAGTCGTTCGAGACCGTGACCGACGAGGACTGGCAGGGTGACCTCGATCTCAAGCTGTTCGCCGCCATCCGCCTCAGCCGCGCGACGATCCCCGGCATGCGCGAGCGCAAGTGGGGCCGCATCGTCAACGTGCTGAACATCGGCGCCAAGGCCCCTACTGCCAACTCGACGCCGACCAGCGTCAGCCGCGCGGCGGGCCTCGCGCTCACCAAGGCGATGAGCCAGGAACTCGCCAAGGACAACATCCTCGTCAACGCCATGCTGGTCGGCCTGATCGAGAGCGACCAGTGGGCGCGCCGCCACAAGACCGCGGCGGGCGAGGGCAAGACCTACGAGGAGTTCCTGGCCGGCATGGCCAAGGGCCGCATCCCGCTTGGCCGCATGGGCAAGGCCGAGGAGTTCGCCCGCATGGCCTGCTTCCTCTGCTCCGATGCGGGCTCGTTCATCACCGGCGTCGCCATCAACGTCGACGGCGGCGCAAGCCCGGTGGTCTGAGCGAGCGCGACCATCAACACTAACCTCATGCTGAGGAGGCTGCGCAGCAGCCGTCTCGAAGCATGGGCACGAGCACTGCGCCTGTTGCCCATCCTTCGAGACGCACGCCTGCGGCGTGCTCCTCAGGATGAGGTGGTGCGGGTGAACTCGAAGCGAAGCCTCTAGCGCCGGTTCCCCGGCGGAGTCACGTTCCACTGGCGGCGCAGCGCGTCGAGATCGTGCTCGACCCAGTCCCACACGTTCCATTTCGGATCGAAGATATCGGCCGTCATTTCCGCGCCGCGCGCCCAGGCGTGCCAGAACTCGTCGGGATCGAGGCCGCCCTTGCCGGCGTGACCCACATCGTTCAGCTGCTCGCCGAAGTGAAAAAAGAAGATCACCGGCAGGATGTGGCCGCTCATCGGATTGATCGGATGCATGCCGGCGGTGAAGGTCGAGACGAGCAGTTCGCCGCGCGCGCTGGTGTCGTAGCCCGAAATGACGTGCGTGGAATCGTGCGCCGTGCCGAAGGTGGCGTTCAGCGCCATGGGATCGCCGGGGAAGGGGTAGCCGTTCGTCTTGTCGGAATCCCACAGTGCCTTGCCGAACGTGTTCTGCGGCAGCCCGCCCAGCGCCTCGTAGCGCGCGACCAGGGCGGGATCGGCGTTGGCGCCGGTATAGGGTCGGATCCAGGTGTTGGGGTCGAGGCCCTCGGAGGACCGGCTCAGGATACTGTCGAAATTCTTGCGCCACATGTCGGCGGTGGCCCAGGCGAGATGGCCCGACGCCGCCTCGACGAGGTCGGTGAGATAGTCGGCCTCGATGTCGAGCGCGCGGGAATATTCCAGCACGCGCTTCAGCTTGCTGTGGTCGAGCGAGCCGTCGACCATCGCCATGATGGCCAGGTACTTCACCGCCTCCTCGGCGAGCGACCGGTCCTTCAAGATCGCGACCAGGTCGGCCGGCTCCGACGCGGGCAGGGTGCCGAGATCGACCAGCCCGTGGCGGCGCAGGAGATAGTGCGCCGCCGCCCGGATGCTCGCCGTGTCGGCGTAGGTGATCGTGTGTCCGCCGGCCAACGCCACCTGACGCATGGCGCCCAGGATAGCGTCGCTTTCGCGCGGGCCGACGGTGCGCACGCGTCCTAGCGCAGCGGCTCGAGGATGCTCACATAGTTGGCGACCGCCGCGCCCCCCATGTTGAACACGCCGCCCAGCTTGGCCTTCGGGAGCTGCAGGCCCTCCGGCGCGGTGCCGGCGAGCTGCATGGCCGTCATCACGTGCATGCTGACGCCGGTGGCGCCGACCGGATGGCCCTTGGCCTTGAGGCCGCCCGAGACGTTGACCGGCAGCTTGCCGTCGCGCTCGACCCAGCCTTCGAGGATGGCGCGCTCGCCTTCGCCCGGCGCCGTGAGGCCCATCGCCTCGTATTCGATCAGCTCGGCCGAGGTGAAGCAGTCGTGGCTCTCGACGAAGGAGAGATCGAGCAGGTCGAGATGCGCCGACTTCAGCGCCCGCTGCCAGGCAAGCTGCGGGCCCTCGAACTTGATGATGTCGCGCTTGCTCATCGGCAGGAAGTCGTTGACGTGCTCGGCGGCGCGGAAAGCGATCGCCTGCTTCATGCCCAGCGCCGTGCCGACGTCGGTGAGGATCACCGCCGCCGCGCCGTCGGTGACGGGCGAGCAGTCGGTGCGCTTCAACGGGCCGGCGACGAACGGGTTCTTGTCCGACGGCGTGCGGCAGAACTCGTAGGCGAACTCCTTCTGGAAGTGCGCGTACGGATTCTTCGCGCCGTTCTTGTGCGCCTTGACCGCGATCCGGGCGAGCGCGTCGGACTTGTCGCCGTAGCGCTGGAAGTAGGCCGAGGTGATCTTGCTGAAGATGCCGGCGAAGCCCGCCTCGATGTTGGCTTCCTCCGCGACGTACGAGGCCTTGATCAGCACCTCGCCGGCCTGCGTCGAGTTGAGCTCGGTCATCTTCTCGACGCCGACCACCAGCACGAAGCGCGCCTTGCCGGCGGCCAGCGTGTTGAGGCCCATGTGGATCGCGGCCGAGCCGGTCGCGCAGGCGTTCTCGACGCGGGTCGAGGGCTTGAAGCGCAGGTCGGGATGGGTCTGCAGCGGCAGGGAGGAGTGGAACTCCTGGCGCACGAACCCGCCGTTCATGTTGCCGATGTAGATCACGTCGACGTCCCTGGGCTCGATGCCGGCGTGGGCGATGGCCTCGCTGGCCGCCTTGACGATCAGAGACTCGCTGGTCTCGCCGTCGAGCTTGCCGAATTTTCCGTGGGACCAACCGACGATGCACGCGGTCATGGAAACTCTCCTTGGTTCGTGGCGGCGACCCTAGACGCGGCCGTGTGGCCGGTCGAGTGGGGCGCCAGTCTGTGCATATACACATATATCCGGTTTTCGAGCGCGCAAGAGCCTCGCGGCGGCCCGCGCGACGCCCAAATTCCGCCGCGCGGCGGGTATTGACTGCGCTCTTCAACGGGAGCCTCACTGGCACATGGCCGATACCTCTCAGACCCAAGAGCATTCGACGCCGCGCTGGCCCTGGATCCTGGGCGGCCTGGTCGGGGGATTCTTCCTCCTGGCCGCCGGCCTCGGACTGGGCTGGTATCTCTTCTACCGTCCGATTGTGAACGTGGCCGTGCAACTCCCCGCGCCGCCGGCGCCGCCCGCGCCGGCCGGACCCGACGCCGCGCAGGTCAAGGCGATCGAGGAGCAGATCGAGAAGCAGAAGGCCGCCAACAAGCAGATCGAGGAGCAGATCGCCACGCTGAAGGAGCGCCTCCGCGCCGACGTCTGCACGGCCAAGGATCCCGCCGGCAAGACGCCGCCAGCCGCGACGCCAGCGCCTCCCGGTCAGAAGACCTGATTTGAAGACCTGAACGTAACAAAAGAATCGTTGCTCTATACAAGAGGTAGCGCCACTCTGCCCTGACAGTGCAATAGGTCGGGCGGGGGAGCGTGAGGCTGGCTGTTAACCGATGGCAAGGCGCGGCGTCGACGGCCGTCTTGGCCCTTCTGACGAGCGCCTGCGACCTCAAGCGGGCTCCTGTACTGGACCCGAAGGGCCCGATCGCCCTCGCCGAGCGCGATCTCCTGTTCGACGCCTTCTACGTGATGGTGCTGGTGATCGTTCCGATCATCATCCTCACCTTGTGGTTCGCCTGGAAGTACCGGGCCTCCAACACCAAGGCCAAATACACGCCCAAATGGGCCAATTCGGTCACGATCGACGCCATCACCTGGCTGATCCCGGCCGTCATCGTCATCGCGGTCGCCGTGCTGCTGTGGCGCAGCACCCATAGGCTCGACCCCTACCGTCCACTGGAATCCAAGGAGCCGCCATTCGACGTCCAGGTCGTGGCCCAGGACTGGAAGTGGCTGTTCATCTATCCGGAACAGGGCATCGCCGTGGTGAACCAGCTCGCCTTTCCGGCGGGCCGTCCGGTCAGCCTGCGCATCACCTCCGACACGGTGATGAACTCCTTCTACGTGCCGCAGCTCGCCGGGCAGATCTACGCCATGGCCGGCATGCAGACCCGCCTGCAGATGCTGGCCGACCAGCCCGGCAAGTTCGTCGGCCGCAACAGCCAGTACAGCGGCGGCGGCTACTCGGACCAGCATTTCGAGGTCCTGGCAATGACGCCGGCCGACTTCGAGGCCTGGGTGGCGCGGGCCAAGCAGAGCGGGCAGGCGCTGGATGCCACGGCCTATACGGCGCTGGCGGCCAAGAGCCGCGCCAATCCGATCACCTACTACTCGACGGTCGAGCCCAAGCTGTTCGACTCGATCATCGACAAATACCGGCACAGCGGCCATGCGCAGCATGCGCCGGCGCGGAGATAGCGGATGTTCGGCAAACTGACGATCGAGGCCCTGCCGTTCTACAGCCCGATCGCTGCGGGCGGCGCCGCCGTCACCGTTGGCGGCGCGCTGCTGGTCGCCGTCGTGCTCACCTACCTGAAGGCCTGGAAGTATCTCTGGACCGACTGGCTGACCAGCGTCGACCACAAGCGCATCGGCGTCATGTACATCGTGCTGGCGCTGATCATGCTGCTGCGCGGCTTCGTCGATGCCATCATGATGCGCGCCCAGCAGGCGATGGCGCTGAACAGCGGCGGGTACCTGCCACCCGAGCACTTCGACCAGATCTTCAGCTCGCACGGCACGATCATGATCTTCTTCATGGCGATGCCGTTCATGACGGGACTGATCAACGTCATCGTGCCGCTGCAGATCGGCACCCGCGACGTGGCCTTTCCGTGGCTGAACGCCGTCAGCCTGTGGCTAAGCGCGGCCGGTGCGGCGCTGGTCATGGTCTCGCTGGTCATCGGCAAGTTCTCGACCGCGGGCTGGACCGGCTACCCGCCCTATTCGGGCATCGAGTACAGTCCGGGCGTCGGCGTCGACTACTGGATCTGGGCGATCCTGATATCGGGCGTCGGCTCGACCATGTCGGGCATCAACTTCATCGTGACGATCCTGAAGCGTCGCGCGCCGGGCATGACCCTGATGCGCATGACGCCCTTCGTCTGGACCGCGCTCGTCGCCTCGGTCCTGATGGCCTTCGCCTTCCCCGCCATCACCGTGGCCTGCGGCCTGCTCGCCCTCGACCGCCTCGCCGGCATGCATTTCTTCACGAATGCAAACGGCGGCAACATGATGAACTACGTCAACCTGTTCTGGATCTGGGGCCATCCGGAAGTCTACATCCTGATCCTGCCGGCCTTCGGTATCTTCTCCGAGGTCGTGTCGACCTTCTCGCGCAAGCGCCTGTTCGGCTACGAATCGCTGGTCTATGCGACGGCGGCGATCGGCATCCTGTCCTTCACCGTCTGGCTGCACCACTTCTTCACCATGGGCTCCAGCGCGGGCGTCAACGCCTTCTTCGGCGTGATGACCATGATCATCGCGGTTCCGACCGGCGTGAAGGTGTTCAACTGGCTGCTCACCATGTATCGCGGCCGCATCGAGTTCCATCCGTCGATGATGTGGAGCATCGGCTTCATCGTGACCTTCGTGATCGGCGGCATGACGGGCGTTCTGCTGGCCATCCCGCCGGCCGACTTCCTGATGCACAACACGACCTTCCTGGTCGCGCACTTCCACAACATGATCATCCCGGGCGTGCTGTTCGGCTATCTCGCCGGCTACATGTACTGGTTCCCCAAGGCCTTCGGCTTCGCCTTCAACCGCGGCTGGGGCCTCGGTGCCTTCTGGTGCTGGATCATCGGCTTCTATCTCGCCTTCATGCCGCTCTATCTGCTCGGCCTGAAGGGCATGCCGCGCCGCATGGAGACCTACAACGATCCGACCTGGCAGCCCTACCTGCTGGTTGCCCTGTCCGGCGCCGTGGTCGTGCTGTGCGGCATCGGCTGCATGGTGATGCAGCTCTACGCCTCGCTGCGCGACCGCAACAAGACGCGCGACCTGACAGGCGATCCGTTCGACGGTCGCACGCTGGAATGGTCCACCTCCTCGCCGCCACCGCCGTACAATTTCGCGGTGATCCCGACAGTGAGCGACCGCGAGGCCTTCCTCGAGATGAAGGAGAAGGGTGTCGCCTACCAGCGGCCGGCCCGCTACGAGGCGATCCGCATCCCGTCGAACACGCCGATCGGCGTCATCGTTGGCGCCTTCGCCTTCGTGCTGGGCTTCGCCATGATCTGGCACATCTGGTGGCTGGTGCTGGCGTCCGGCGCGGTCGTGTTCGCCGCGGTGATCGTGCGGTCGTCCAATGACGACCAGGAATTCACCATGTCGGCCGCCGAGGTGAAGGCGATCGAGGACGAACGGTACCGACTCATGGGGAGCCGGCCATGAGCGTCGCCCACATGAGCGAGCACGAGCGCGAAGAGATCGAGACCCACGAGCAGCGGGCGTTCGGCTTCTGGCTCTACCTGATGGGCGATGCCGTGATCTTCGCCCTGCTGTTCGCCACCTACGCCATCATGATCCCCGGCACGGATGGCGGCCCGACGGGCAAGCAGATCTTCGACCTGAACAATGCGGCCATCGAGACGGGCCTGCTGCTGGTCTCCAGCATGACCTTCGGCTTCGCCAGCCTGCAGGTTAAGGCCGGCAACCGCGGCGCCGTCCTGGCCTGGCTCGCCATCACCTTCGTGCTGGGCGCGGCCTTCGTCTTCCTCGAGGTGCGGGAGTTCGCCGGCCTGATCGCCCAGGGCGCCGGTCCCGATCGCAGCGGCTTCCTCTCGGCGTTCTTCACGCTGGTCGGCACGCACGGCGTCCACGTCACCATGGGTCTGCTCTGGATCGTGATCCTGGGCGCGCAGGTCGCGCTCAAGGGGGTCACGATGCCGGTCGCGTCGCGGCTGCACCGGCTGGGCCTCTTCTGGCACTTCCTCGACATCGCCTGGGTCGGCATCTTCTCCATCGTCTATCTGCCGGGGCTGCTGTGATGGAACGTCCTCCCGAAACCACGCACGGGCTGCGCTCCTACCTGATCGGCTTCGTGCTGGCGGTCGTACTGAGCGCCGTGCCGTTCTGGCTGGTCTACACGCACGCCCTGCCGCCGCAGCGCACGCTGCTCGTGATCGGCATCGCCGCGGTGCTGCAGGTTCTGGTCCATCTGCGCTTCTTCCTGCACATCAACTTCACGACCACGCCGCGCGAGAACGTGCTCGCGCTGGTCTTCACCGCGATTCTGCTCTTCATCATGGTGGGCGGCAGCTTCTGGATCATGTTCGACCTGCACGCCCGCATGGCGCTCTAGCCGGCGGCCTCGTCGATGGCCCAGGCCAAGTCGAAGATGACGCCGCTCCTGCGCTGGGAGTGGATGGTCGGCCTGTCGCCCGTCGCGGCGACGGTCGTCGCCTATCTCGCACTCAGCCACCTGTCGCTGGAAGGCCCGGCGGTCGGCTTCACCGCGGGCACTCTCGACGGGCTGTGTGCCGCCGGGCTGCCGGCCTTGTGGTGCCGCGTGCCGAAGCCGGTGACGCTGCTGGCGGCCGTTCAGTTCCTGGCCTTCCTCTGGTTCATCCTGGCCTCGGCCTACATGTTCTGGCGCGTGCGGTTCGCGCCCAATTATGAGAAGCCGCCGGCCTATGTTCCCGGCTCGGCCTCTTTGTTCGAGATGGCGAGCTGGGGCGGCATCTGGGTGTTCATGCTGATCGGCGGCCAGATCTTCCCCTATCGCGGCCAGCCGCTCGCCGAGCCCAGCCTGCTCTTCGCCATGCTGGGCCTCAGCCTCGCCGTTCTGTCGCTGCGCATGCTGGCGGTCGCGCTGCGGTTCCGTACCTAGCGGACACACGCCGGCCGGCCTGCTTCGGCCGCTCCTGAAATTCCTATGAATTTCCTATGCCGGCCGCCGCGTCGCCGGCTCGAATTCCTATGCCCCGACGCTCTTCTATGGCGGCGAAGGAGTTCCCCATGCTCGACATCCTGTTCTTCGGCGGCGGCCTCGTCCTGTTCTGCCTGCTGATCGCCTACGAACGCCTGTGCCGCAGGCTGTGAGGCGGTCGTGACCTTCGATTACCTGCTGGGCGGTGCGCTCGCCGTCCTCCTGCTCGTCTATCTGACGGTCGCGCTGGCGCGGCCGGAGAAATTCTGAGGCGACCATGACGATCAACGGCTGGGCGCAGATCGCGCTCTTCTGCGGCCTCGTGCTGCTGCTCACGCGGCCGCTGGGCGGCTACCTCGACGACGTCCTTGCAGGACGGCGCACCTTCCTGTCGCCGCTGCTGCGGCCGGTCGAGCGCGGCTTCTATCGCCTGGCCGGCATCGATCCGGCCGAGGACCAGAGCTGGTGGGTCTATGCCCGCGCCATGATCGTCCTCCACATCGTGGGCTTCACGTTCCTCTATCTGCTGCTGCGCCTGCAGGACCTGCTGCCGTTCAATCCGCAAGGCATGTCCGCCGTGGCGCCCGACCTCGCCGGCAACACCTCGGTCAGCTTCCTCACCAACACCAACTGGCAGAACTACGGTGGCGAATCGACCATGAGCTATCTGTCTCAGATGGCCGGGCTGACCGTTCAGAACTTCCTGAGCGCCGCCACCGGCATCGCGCTGGCCGTGGCGCTGATCCGCGGCTTCGCGCGGGCCGAATCCAGGGGCATCGGCAACTTCTGGGCAGACCTGGTGCGCACCACGCTCTACGTGCTGCTGCCGCTGTGCGTGCTGCTGACGGTCTTCTACGTCTGGCAGGGCGTGCCGCAGAACCTGTCGGGCTACGTCGAAGCGACCACACTGGAGGGCGCGAAGCAGACGATCGCGCAGGGCCCGGTGGCCTCGCAGCTCGCGATCAAGATGCTGGGCACCAATGGCGGCGGCTTCTTCAATGCCAATTCCGCGCATCCCTACGAGAATCCGACTGCACTCTCCAATCTCGTGCAGATGCTGTCGATCTTCGTGATCGGCGCCGCGATGACGAACGTGTTCGGTCGTGCCGTCGGCGATGAGCGCCAGGGCTGGGCGATCCTGGCGGCCATGGGCTTCCTGTTCGTCGCGGGTGTCGTCGTCTGCTACGGGGCCGAGGCCGGCGGCAACCCGCTGATCAGCGCGCTGGGCGTCGACGATGCGGCCGGCAACATGGAAGGCAAGGAGGTGCGCTTCGGCACGACCCTGTCGACCCTGTTCGCGGTGATCACCACCGCTGCGTCGTGCGGTGCGGTCAACGCCATGATGGACAGCTTCATGCCGCTGGGCGGCATGGTCCCGATGATCAACATGCTGCTGGGCGAGATCATCATCGGCGGCGTCGGCGCGGGCCTCTACGGCATGCTGCTGTTCGCCATCCTGGCGATCTTCCTGGCGGGCCTGATGGTCGGCCGCACGCCCGAGTATGTCGGCAAGAAGATCGAGGCGCGCGAGGTGAAGTTCACCATGCTGGCGATCCTGTGCGTGCCGCTGGCGGTGCTGGGCTTCACGGCGCTGGCCAGCGTCGTGCCGGCGGGCCTTGCCGGTCCGGCCAATGCGGGGCCGCACGGGTTCAGCGAGATCTTCTATGCCTATACGTCGGCGGCGGCGAACAACGGCAGCGCCTTCGGCGGCCTGTCAGGCAACACCGTCTTCTACAACGGCACGCTCGCCGTCGCGATGATGGTCGGCCGCTTCGCCATCATCGTCCCGATGCTGGCCGTGGCGGGTTCGCTGGCCGCCAAGCGGAAGGCCGCGATCTCGGCCGGCACCTTCCCGACCCATGGCGGCCTGTTCGTCGGCCTGCTGATCGGCGCCGTACTGATCGTGGGCGGTCTCACCTTCCTTCCGGCCCTGGCCCTCGGGCCCATCGCAGAGCATTTCGCCCTGCTGGCCGGCACGCTGTTCTGACGAGGCCCCTCATGAGTAAACGTGACAAGTCACCGTCGCTCTTCGACCCCGCGATCCTGAAGCCGGCCCTGCTGGGAAGCCTCACCAAGCTCGACCCGCGCGAACTGGTGAAGAACCCTGTGATGTTCACCGTCGAGATGGTGGCGCTGGTCGCGACCGTCCTCACCGTGCGTGACCTGGTAACCGGTGCAACCGGCTCGGGCTTCCAGATCCAGCTCGTGGTCTGGCTGTGGGCGACCGTGCTGTTCGCCACCTTCGCCGAGGCGGTCGCCGAGGGCCGCGGCAAGGCCCAGGCCGACACGCTGCGGCGCATGCGCAGCGAGACCATGGCCAAGGTGCTGCTGGGCGTCGGCGACACGTTCGAGCCGCGGCGGGCCCATACGCTGAAGGTCGGCGAAAAGGTGCTGGTCGAGGCCGGAGACCTCGTCCCGGGCGACGGCGAGATCGTCGAGGGTGTGGCGACCATCGACGAATCGGCCATCACCGGCGAGTCCGCGCCCGTCATCCGCGAGGCCGGCGGCGACCGCTCGGCCGTGACCGGCGGCACGCGCGTGCTCTCGGACCGGATCAAGGTCCGCATCACCGCGGAGCAGGGATCGAGCTTCCTCGATCGCATGATCGCCCTGGTCGAGGGCGCGGCGCGCCAGAAGACTCCTAACGAACTGGCGCTCAGCGTCCTGCTGGCGGGGCTCACGCTGATCTTCGTTCTGGCGGTCGTGACCATCCCGAGCTTCGCGACCTATGCCGGCGGCGCGGTGTCCGTCGTCGTCCTGATCGCGCTGTTCGTCACCCTGATCCCCACGACCATCGGCGCGCTGCTGTCGGCCATCGGCATCGCCGGCATGAACCGTCTGGTGCGCTTCAACGTGCTGGCGACCTCCGGCCGTGCCGTCGAGGCGGCGGGCGACGTCGACACGTTGCTGCTCGACAAGACCGGCACCATCACGCTCGGCAACCGTCATGCGACACAGTTCATCCCGGTGACGGGCATCAGCGAAGAGGAGGTGGCGCGGGTGGCCCAGCTCGCCAGCCTGGCCGACGAGACGCCCGAGGGCCGCTCGATCGTCGTGCTGGCCAAGGAGAAGCATGGCCTGCGCGGCGTCGACGTGGCCGAGCTGCACGCGCAGTTCGTGCCCTTCACGGCCCAGACCCGCATGAGCGGTGTGGATCATGAGGGCGCGGTAATCCGCAAGGGAGCGATCGATTCGGTGGTCGAGCACGCGCGCTCGCTCGGCATCGTGCCGCCGGCCGAGGAGGTGAACCGCATCGCCACGACCATCGCCAAGGAGGGCGGTACGCCGCTTGCGGTGTCGCGCAACGGCCAGATCCTGGGCGTCGTCTACCTGAAGGACATCGTGAAGGGCGGCATTCGAGAACGCTTCGCCGAGCTGCGCGCGATGGGCATCCGCACGGTGATGATCACCGGTGACAATCCGCAGACCGCGGCGGCGATCGCGGCCGAGGCGGGCGTCGACGATTTCCTCGCCCAGGCGACGCCCGAGGCCAAGCTGCGCCTGATCCGGGAGGAGCAGGCCAAGGGAAAACTGGTCGCCATGTGCGGCGACGGCACCAACGACGCGCCCGCGCTCGCCCAGGCCGATGTCGGCGTCGCCATGCAGACCGGCACCAACGCCGCGCGCGAGGCCGGCAACATGGTCGACCTCGACAGCGACCCGACCAAGCTCATCGAGATCGTGGCCATCGGCAAGCAGCTGCTGATGACCCGTGGCGCGCTCACCACCTTCTCGATCGCCAACGACGTGGCCAAGTACTTCGCCATCATCCCGGCGATGTTCATCGCCTTCTATCCGCAACTCGGCGTGCTGAACGTCATGGGCCTGGCGACGCCGCAAAGCGCCATCCTGTCGGCGATCATCTTCAACGCGCTGATCATCATCGCGCTGATCCCGCTCGCCCTGCGCGGCGTGCAGTATCGGCCGAGCGGTGCGGCGGCCCTGCTGCGCCGCAACCTGCTCGTCTATGGAATCGGCGGCCTCGTCGTGCCCTTCGTCGGCATCAAGCTGATCGACGTGGTGGTCGCGGCCGCCGGCCTCGCCTGAAGGAGATCGTCATGCTTCGCCATTTTCGTGCGTCCGTCGTCATGCTGGTGCTGATGACCGTCCTGCTGGGTCTCGCCTATCCGCTCGCCATGGTGGGCGTCGCCGGTGCGGCCTTCCCCGGCCAGGCTGGCGGTTCGCTCGTCGAGAAGGACGGCAAGGTCGTCGGATCGACGCTGATCGGCCAGTCGTTTGCCGGTGAGACCTACTTCCACGGCCGGCCGTCGGCCACGACCGACACCGATCCGGCGGACGCGACCAAGACCGTCCCCTCGCCCTACAACGCGGCCAACTCGATGGGCTCAAACCTCGGGCCGACCTCGAAGGCGCTGGTCGACCGCGTCAAGGAAGACGCCGACAGGCTCGGCAAGGGCGTGCCGGTCGATCTGGTCACGACCTCGGGCAGTGGCCTCGACCCGCACGTCTCGCCCGCGGCGGCGGCCTGGCAGGTCGCCCGCGTCGCCAGGGCGCGCGGCCTGCGCGAGATCGAGGTGCAGGCGCTGGTGGCGCAGCACACCGAAGGCCGCATGTACGGCCTGCTGGGCGAACCCCGGGTCAATGTGCTGCAGCTCAACCTCGCCCTCGACGCGCTGCCCAAGCGGTGACAATGATCCGGCTGCATGCCCACCGCCGTTGACGATCTCCGGCCCTCGCCCGACGCACTCCTGAAGGCGGCGGAGAAAGAGTCGCGCGGCAAGCACAAGATCTTCCTCGGTGCCGCACCCGGTGTCGGCAAGACGTATGAGATGCTGTCGGCCGCCCATCGCCGCAGTCGAGAAGGTGTCGACGTGGTGGTCGGCGTCGTCGAGACCCACGGCCGGGTGGAAACCGAGGCCCAGCTCAAGGGGCTGGAAACCTTGCCGCGCCGGTCCGTCGACCATCGCGGGCGAACGCTCGAGGAGATGGACCTCGATGCCATCCTGAAGCGGCGCCCGGCGCTGGTGCTGGTCGACGAGCTCGCCCACACCAACGCCGAGGGCAGTCGTCATCCCAAGCGCTACCTCGACGTCGAGGAGCTGCTGGCCGCCGGCATCGACGTCTATTCGACCCTGAACGTTCAGCACATCGAGAGCCTCAACGACGTGGTGGCGCGTATCACCCGAATCCGCGTGCGCGAGACAGTGCCCGACCGCGTGGTCGATGCCGCCGACGAGGTCGAACTGATCGACCTGACGCCCGCCGACCTGATCGCCCGCCTCAACGAGGGCAAGGTCTATGTCCGTGACCAGGCCCAGCGTGCGCTGCGTCACTACTTCTCGCCCGGCAACCTGACGGCCCTGCGCGAGCTGGCGTTGCGCCGTACCGCCGTCCGCGTCGACGAGCAGATGCGCAGTTATATGCGCGAGCATGCCATCGCCGGTCCGTGGGCGGCGGGCGAACGCGTGATCGTCTGCCTGGATCCCGGGCCGGGCGCCGCCAATGCCGTGCGCGCCGCCAAGCGCAGCGCCGACGCGCTCGATGCCGAGCTGATCGCGCTCTATGTCGAAACCGATCGGCATGCGACCCTGTCCGAGGCCGAGCATGCGCGCCTCGCCGAGGCGACGCGGCTGGCGGGCCAGCTCGGCGCCGAGGTCGTGACCGTGCCCGGTCATTCCGTGGTCGAGGAGATCGTGGCCTTCGCGCGCTCGCGCAACGCCACGCGCATCGTGGTCGGCAAGTCGCGCCGCTCGCGCTGGTTCGAGTTGCGCCACGGGTCCGTGGTCGACGAGCTCGTGCGCTCCGGCGCCGGGCTTGCCGTCGAGGTCGCGCCGCTGGCCGAAGACCAGCAGGCGGTCGCGCCGCGGGACTGGCTGCGCGACGTGCCGCTGTCGCCGGGTCCCTATCTCGAAGGTGCACTGGCGGCGGCCGTGGCGACGGCGGCCGGCATCCTGATCGACCGGCTGATCGTGCTGCCCAACATCTCGCTGGTCTATGTGCTGCCGGTCCTCTTCTCGGCGGCGCGCCACGGGCTGGTGCCGTCGCTCTGGGTCTCGGCGTTGAGCGTCGCCTGCTTCAACTTCTTCTTCCTGCCGCCGCTCTATCAATTCACCATCGCCGATCCCGCCAACGTGATGGCGCTGATCCTGTTCGTCATCGTGGCGGTCATCGCGAGCGCGCTGGCGGCCCGCACGCGGACCCAGGCCGAATCGGCGCGACGCGAGGCGCGCACCACGGCCGGTCTCTATGCCTTCAGCCGCAAGATCGCCGGCGTCGTCGATCTCTACGACCTGCTCTGGATCGTGGTGTCGCATCTCGCGCGGCTGCTCAAGGCGGAGATCGTCGTGCTGATGCCCGAAGAAGGGCAACTCACGACCCGCGCGGCCTTCCCGCCGGACGGGGCGCTGAGCGACGCCGATCTTGCCGCCGCACGCTGGTCGTGGGACGCGGATCGGCCGGCCGGACGGGGCACCGATACGCTGCCGGGCGGACGCTGGCTGTTCCTGCCGATCCGCACCAGCCGCTCGGCCATCGCCCTGATCGGCGTGCTGCCGAACAAGGAGGGGCATGAGCTCACTGCGGGCGAGCGCCGGCTTCTCGAAGCGGTGGGCAACCAGGCCGCCGTCGCCATCGAGCGCGTGACCCTGGCCGAGGATATCGACCGGGCACGGCTGGGCGCGGAGCGCGAGCGCCTGCGGTCCTCGATGCTGACATCGGTCTCGCACGACCTGCGCACGCCGCTCGCCTCGATCATCGGCGCGCTCTCCAGCCTGCGCAGTTTCGGCGAGCGTTACGATGTTTCTGCGCGCGAGGAGCTGCTGGCGACGGCGCAGGGCGAGGCCGAGCGCCTCGACCGCTTCGTCGGCAACCTGCTCGACATGACGCGCCTCGATGCCGGAGCGATCGCCCCCAGGCGCGAAGCCGTCGAAGTGGGCGACCTGGTGTCCACGGCATTGCGCAGGGCCGCGCCTCTGGTGGCGGGGCACGAGGTCTCGGTCGCGATGGCGTCCGGACTGCCGGCACTGTCGCTCGACTTCGTGCTGGCCGAGCAGGTCCTGTTCAACCTGCTCGACAATGCCGCCAAGTATTCCGGCCCCGGTGGGCGCATTTCCGTCGAGACGAGGCAGCAGGCGGGCGCGCGGGTCGAGATCGTGGTCCGCGACGAAGGGCCGGGGCTTGCCGAGGCCGATCTCGACCGTATCTTCGAGAAGTTCTATCGCACCGAATCGGGTGACCGGCGGCGGGCGGGGACCGGGTTGGGCCTCGCCATCGCCCGTGGCTTCGTCGAGGCCATGGGCGGCACGCTCACGGCGCGCAACAGGAGCGATCGCAGCGGTGCGGAGTTCGTGGTGAGTTTTCCGGTGTCCTCCGATGGCGGCTGATGGCGCCACAATCCTGATCGTCGAGGACGAGCCGCCGATCCGGCGCCTGCTGCGGACGACGCTCGCTGCGCATGATTACCGGACGCTCGAGGCCGGGACGGGCGCAGAGGCGCTGCAGGCGATGCGCCATCACCGGCCGGATCTGGTGCTGCTCGATCTCGGCCTGCCCGACCGCGACGGGCTCGAGCTGATCGCTGAAATCCGGAAGCTCGGACCTGTGCCGATCGTGGTGCTTTCCGCGCGTGGCGAGGAGGCGGCCAAGGTGGTGGCGCTGGACTCGGGCGCCGACGATTACGTCACCAAGCCGTTCGGGGCCGAGGAACTGATGGCGCGCCTGCGCGCCGCGCTGCGACACCGGCTACAGGAGCAGGGCGCGGACCGCGGCTTCGCCAGCGGCACGCTGAAGGTTGATCTGGTGCGACGGCTCGTCGAGCGCGACGGCGAGGCGGTGAAACTATCGCCCAAGGAATACGACATCCTCGAACAGCTCGCGATCCATGCGGGCAAGGTGCTGACGCATCGCCACCTGCTGCGCGAAGTGTGGCGCGACGAGGCGGTCGATCCGCAATATCTGCGCGTCTACATCCGCCAGCTGCGCCAGAAGATCGAAACCGATCCGGCCTCGCCGCAGCATGTGCTCACCGAGCCGGGCGTGGGCTATCGGCTGGTTTGAGGACGAGCTGTCATGCCGGGCATAAAGGCAAAGACCTGTCATCGGAGCGCGCCACTCCAGTGGCGCTCATGTCTTGCCGATCGACGAAGCGTGAGCGCAACTGGAGTTGCGCGCTCCATTGAGAGGCTTTGTCAGCCCTAGAACGCGCACTCCGCGCGCATGGCCGGTGAGATCGGATCGGCCGGCATCGTGAGCTTGCAGTGATAGTCGAACGCGGCGCGATAGGGCGCGGCGATGCGGGCCTTGGCCTGGATCGGCAGAACGACACGCCCACCGCGACGGTCGATCTGCTGGCGGCCGTAGCCGATATTGGTGCCGTCGGGGAAGTAAGCGTCGAAGAAGGAGTGCCCGGCCGTCGACGTGAACTCGACGGTCAACACGGCGCCGGCGAGACACTCGAAGCGCGGGCCGCTCTTCAGGACGCCGGTCTCGGTGCTCTTCCCCGCGGGGCCGGAGACCGTCCAGTTGGAGGTCGGGCCCGTCTTCGAGGTTTCCGCCTTGAGCACCCCGCAGGCGAGGTTGGTCAGTGGTGGCGGCGGGCTTGCGGGTTTTGCCGTCTGTGCCTGCGCCGGTCCGGCGAGGAGCGCCGCCGTCACCGGCAGCAAGAGACTCAACTTCATTTGGGGAGACCGTCCAGCGCCTTCTTCGCATCGGCATCGTTCTGTGCCGCCGCCTGTTGTAGCCAAACCTTGGCTTTTGTCACATCGGCGGTGAGACCGGCGCCGCCCTTGGCGAGCAACAGGCCAAGCTTGCGTTGCGCCTCCGCGAGGCCGGTCAGCGCGGCGCGTTCGTACCAGTCGGCGGCCTGGGCGCCGTCGTGCGGGAAGCCCGCCCTGGCCGGTGCCGTCGGATCGTAGAACGACGCGAGTTCGACCTGCGCGGGGACGCTGCCTTGCTCGGCGGCGTGGCGATAGACCAGGAAGGCAGCGGCCGTGTCGCCGGCCTTGGCGAATTCCTGTGCCTTGGCCAGCATCGCGTCCGGCGTTGGTTTGGTCGCGAAATACTCGGCCACCGTCTCACGCACCGACTTCGC
>LSKJ01000025.1 GCA_001557035.1 Rhodospirillaceae bacterium CCH5-H10
AGGAAGCTAGGGCGGCCGGTGCCTCAAGTAAGCGGCTGGAAGAGCTGCTGGAGCCCACCTACGAGCCTCTGAACGCGTTCCGGGCGGCGCACGCCCGCTTCTGCAACACCAGGGCGGGAACGCCGGCCGGCGTCCAGCTCAAGTTGCGCCTCTATGTCGAAGCCCAACGGAGCGGGGCGTTCTGGAAGGAGGAAGGCTACTGCGCACTCCTGCAAAGCGCGATCGAGGACCTGGGGCAGCTGCAGGGCCGATTGTAGAACGAATCCCCTGGCAAGGGTCCCTGACATGCCGCGGTTGGCTGCGCCCGCCCTCGCTGAGTCAGCGACTTCGCGATCAGACCTACCGCCGTCGCGGCGGTAGCTGTGACGTGTGGAAATCTCCGAGAATGTGGTTGCGCATATGATGGTAAAAGCTATTATGAAAACCATCGCAAACACAGATACAGGACATCTCAATGAACTTCGTTCGGACGTCGGTGGCGACGCGGATCGCCCAAGTTGATCGGCAAGCGTTCAATGAGGCTGTCTCGAAAGGCTATTACACCTGTGCGCCGAACATCATGCACGGGAAGTCCCGTGTCTTCAGTGAGAACGATATCCTGACGCTCTTCGTGTATGGCGATCTGCTGCGACAGAGCGTCAAGACCAACCTCGCCGGTCATTTGGCTTGTGACATCGGCGGTCTGGCGCGGGCGTTGCCCGACGTGCCGATGATCTACTGGATTACTGGCGGCCGAGGATCGCAACACGTCTTACCCGCCGGTGAGTTCGACCCCGATCACCGGAAGAAGGGCGTGGTGTACCCGGGTATCGGCGAGATCTACTCATTCCGAACATTCGATGTTGCTGCAATCCGAAAGCACGTTGCCGACGGGATCGCCTTCGAGCGCAGCATCATCGGAGTCGACGACGGCGACGAATAGACCGAGTTGCCCGCACGCGCGTTGCAACGGGCGGCCGGCCGCCCGAGTACACCAAGCGCCCCTCGAACAGCCCGTGCGGGTGCCCGTCTTATCCTTGAGGCGGGTGGCATGATGAAAGGCAAGGGGCGTGAGCCGGCAAAATTTGAGGATCTACCGATGAGCCGCCGCACATCACTCTGTACCCAGGCCGATATCACCCGCCTCATCAAGGCAGCCATTGCGGCCGGGGTCAGCAAGCAGAACATCGCAGGCGTCCGGCTCGACAGGCACGGCGCGACGCTCCTCTTTGGCGAGCCACAGCAGTCGGTTGAAGAGGTCGAGCCCGAGCCCGAGCCCGAGCAGAAGACAGCGGCCGATGCAACGTGGAGCGACGTCGATGGCGCGTAGGCTCCCTCTGTACGTCGAGCGAAACTACGTGAAGGGCAAGACCTACCTGTCGTTCCGCAAGGGCAAGGGCGCGCGGATCCGGCTGCCCAACGATCCGACGAGCGACGAGTTCATGGAAGCGTACAACGCTGCGTTGGCGGGCAAGCCGATCGATGAAGGCCGCGCGAAAGTCACCCGGGCGGAGCCATACAGCATCAGCGCGCTGATTCTCTCCTACAAGCAAAGCGCCGAGTACAAGCGACTGCGGGAGAAGACCAGCAAGCCTCAGTACGACATGCGGCTCGAGCTGATCGACAGGGATCACGGGCACCGCAGCGCCAAGGGGTTGACGGCGAAGCGCATCCGGATCGGCATCTTGCAGCCGCTCGCCGATCGTCCCGGTGCGGCGCTCGACACGTTGAAGAAGCTGCGCGTCCTGATTCGCCACGCCATTCACATCGAGTGGCTCGACCGCGATCCGTCGCTCGGCATCAAGCGGCCGAAGGGAAACGAGATCCGCGCTTGGCAGGACCACGAACTCGACGCCTTCGAAGAGCGATGGCCACTCGGAACGAAGCAGCGGACGGCGTACGCGATCCACCTCTACATGGGGACAGCGCGCGTCGACACGCACCTCATCACCTGGCCGCAGGTCGAGAAGTCCTACTATGAGCGATCGAAGACCGGCGTCGCCGTGCAAACCGCCGTCGCGGCCAACCTGAAGGCGGCGATCGACGAGTGGCCCAGGACGCACGTCACCATGATCAACACGGCCTACGGCAAGCCGTTCACCGTCGACGGCTACTCGCGGTTCATGCGCGACGCGATCACGGCGGCCGGCCTGCCGACAGAGTGTCAGCCGCACGGTCTTCGCAAGACGCTGGGTCGATTGCTGGCCGATGCCGGCGCCACCGCTCACGAGATCATGGCCGCGCTGGGACACACGACGCTCTCCGAGGCAGAGCGCTACACGCGCGAAGCAGATCGTCGGAGGGGCGGCAAGGAAGCGATCGCCAAGCTCGACCGTCTTGGCATTAGGGTTACCCAAACCGCTGTAATGAGTTTGGGGAAACCGGCGAAAAAGGAAGGAGAATCAAAGTGATCCGCCTGCCACTGGCGCTCCCTACGGGATTCGAACCCGTGTTTTAGCCTTGAGAGGGCCACGTCCTAGGCCTCTAGACGAAGGGAGCGGAGGCCGGAAGCGGGGTTGATAGTCGAATGCCCGCTCCAGCGCAACCCCGCTCATTTCATGCGGCTCGACTCTTCCGGTATCTGTGGCAGACTTTGAGAGGCTCCCGTCAGTCGTCCTGCAAATGGAATTGCGTATGAAGCGCGCCCTAGCCATCGCCCTGGTCGCCGTCTGCCTCTGGCAGAATCCCGCGAGGGCCGACCTGATTCCGGGGTCGCGCACCACGGTCGGAGGGTGGTCGCTCAGCGCCCACGATCGGGCCGGCGGCAAGTTTTCCCACTGCGCGATCTCCGCGCCCTACAAGAGCGGAATCCGGATGCTCTTCTCGGTCTCCGGCAACCAGACCTGGCGCGTGGGCTGGACGCACGAATCTTGGCGTTTCACGAAGGGGCAGAGCGTCGATCTCACCCTTCTCGTCGACAATGCCGGGCCGTTCCCGTTGAAGGCCGTGGCCGCGACCGAGAATCTGGCTCTCGCCGAGCTGCCGGCGAAGGAAGAACTGTTCGATGTCATGCGCAAGGGCAATCGCATGACCGTGCGCGCCATGGGCAATACCTATGCCTTCAATCTGGACGGCACCTACGCAGCCCTCACCGAAGTCCTGAACTGCAC
>LSKJ01000248.1 GCA_001557035.1 Rhodospirillaceae bacterium CCH5-H10
CTTGACATGGCAGTGGCCACAGGTTCGATCCCTGTCGCGCCCACCATCGCCCTTCTTTCCAGCAGGCCTTGATTGGAAGTCCCCGCCGGGGCACCAGTAGGCCATGGCTGGAGTTCCGATGTCCGATTTCTTCTCGCTCTATTCCCATGAGTTCGTGCGCGTGGCGTGCTGCGTGCCGCGCACCCGCGTGGCCGATGCCGCCTACAATCTCAGCCAGACGCTGAAGCTGGCCGCGCAGGGCGACAAGGTGCGCGCCGCCGTCATGGTCTTCCCCGAACTCGGCCTGTCTTCCTATGCCATAGAGGACCTGCTGCTGCAGGACGCGCTGCTCGACGAGGTCGAGCGGTCGCTCGCCAGGGTCGTCGAGGCCTCGCGCAAGCTGTTCCCGGTCCTGATCGTCGGCGCGCCGCTGCGCGTCTCGGGCCGGCTCTACAACACCGCCGTCGTCGTCCATCGCGGCAAGGTGCTGGGCGTGGTCCCCAAGACCTACCTGCCGAACTACCGCGAATTCTACGAGAAGCGCCATTTCATCTCCGGCGCCAACACGATCACGCGCGAAGTCGAACTGCTGGGCGAGACCGTGCCGTTCGGCACCGATCTCCTCTTCAAGGCGGCCGGCATCGATCTCACCTTCCATGTCGAGATCTGCGAGGACGTGTGGGTGGCAATCCCGCCGTCGAGCCACGCGGCGCTTGCCGGCGCCGAACTGCTGGTGAACCTGTCGGCCAGCAACATCACCATCGGCAAGGCCGAGGCGCGGCGACTGCTCTGCGGCAGCCAGTCGATGCGCGCGGTCGCGGCCTATGCCTATTCGGCGTCGGGGCCAGGCGAATCGACGACCGACCTCGCCTGGGACGGCCATGCCGCGATCTACGAGATCGGTGACCAGCTCGTCGAGTCCGCGCGCTTCGAGAAGGACTCGACGATGATCCAGGCCGACGTCGACCTCGGTCGCATCCGGCAGGAGCGCCTGCGCTACAACGGCTTCGCCGATTGCGCGCTGCAGGAGAAGGAGAGGGTCGAGCGCTTCCGGACGCTTTCCTTCGCCTTCGATCCACCGAAGGAGAGCGTGGCGCTGGAGCGCGCGATCGAGCGCTTTCCGTACGTGCCGTCCGATCCGGCCAAGCTGCGCGACAATTGCTACGAGGCCTACAACATCCAGGTCCAGGGACTGGCGCAGCGCCTGCAGTCGAGCCGCACCGAGAATGCCGTCATAGGCGTGTCGGGCGGCCTCGATTCGACGCATGCGCTGATCGTCATCTGCCGGGCGATGGATCGCCTCGGCCTCAGCCGCAAGAACGTTTTCGCCTACACGATGCCGGGCTTCGGCACCTCGGACAAAACCCACACCAACGCCTGGCGGTTGATGAAGGCGCTGGGCGTCACGGCGGCGGAGATCGACATCAAGCCGGCGGCGACGCAGATGCTGGCCGATATCGGCCATCCGTTCGGCCGCGGCGAGAAGGTCTACGACATCACCTTCGAGAACGTGCAGGCCGGCCTGCGCACCGACTACCTGTTCCGCCTGGCCAACCAGCAGCGCGGCATGGTGGTCGGCACGGGCGACCTTTCGGAACTCGGCCTCGGATGGTGCACCTACGGCGTGGGCGATCACATGTCCCACTACAATCCCAACGGCTCTGTCTCCAAGACGCTGATCCAGCACCTGATCCGCTTCGTCGCCGCCTCGGGCGACGTGAGCGCCGAGACGGCCGACATCCTGCACGACATCCTGAACACCGAGATCTCGCCCGAACTCATTCCCGCCGGCGAGAAGGGCGTGGTGCAGGCGACCGAGAGCTTCGTCGGTCCCTATGCGCTGCAGGATTTCAATCTCTTCTACCTGACGCGGCTGGGCTACCGCCCCTCGAAGATCGCCTTCATGGCGTGGAACGCCTGGCACGACATCGGCAAGGGCGCGTGGCCCGCCAACATGGAAGAGGGAACGCGACGCGCCTACACGCTGGAGGAAATCCGCAAGTGGCTGGCGCTCTTCCTGCGGCGCTTCTTCACCAACCAGTTCAAGCGCTCTGCGGTGCCGAACGGGCCGAAGATTTCGTCCGGCGGTTCCTTGTCGCCGCGCGGCGACTGGCGTGCGCCCTCCGATGGCAGCCCCGACATCTGGCTCGAAGAGATGAAGGCCATTCCGGAGGCGAAGGCGAAGGCCAGGAAGAAGTAGCCGGCTTCGCTTCGCCGTCGTTTGCGCGCTCGGACCAAAATGCTACCAAGGCCCCGAGTGCAGCGTAGGGAGAATTCGATGCCGCTCGAGATCAAGAAGACGGTCCAGCAGATGGTCGACGAGGCCAACAGCCAGATCGAGACGATGTCGCTGGCCGAAGCGATGAAGATCCACGGCCAGCCCGGCGTCACCTTCATCGACATCCGCGATCCGCGCGAGCTGTGGCGCGACGGCACGATCCCCGGCGCGATCAACGTGACGCGCGGCATGCTCGAAATGTGGATCGATCCGAAGAGCCCTTACGCCAAGGATTACTTCCAGACCGGCAACAAGTTCGTCTTCTTCTGTGCGGGGGCCTGGCGCTCGGCACTGTCGACCAAGACGGCGCAGGACATGGGCCTGACACCGGTCGCGCATTTCGAGGGCGGCTTCGGCGCCTGGAAGAAGGCCGGCGGTCCCGTCGAGACGGTCGAGCCCAAGAAGTAAGTCGCGGCCGATGAGCCCCGACCAGCCTGTCGTCCCGCAGCCGGTCATCGACGACATTCCCGATTTCACGTCGATCCCGGCCCTGGTCGCGCGGCATGCGCGCAGCCATCCGGACAAGCCGGCGGTGAAGTGCGACGGGGTGGTGCGGAGCTGGGCCGAATTCGACGGGCGCATCAACCGGATCGCCCGTCGTCTGTCGGAGATGGGGCTGGGCCGCGGCGACAAGATCGCCATCCTTGCCGCCAATTCGATCGAATATCTCGAAACCTTCATGGGCGGGCTTCGCGCCGGCGTCTGCGTCGTGCCGCTGTCGACCATGGCAGCGGCCGATGCGCTCGAGAAGATGCTCGACGATTGCGACGCCAAGGTCCTGTTCCTGTCGGATCAGTATCGCGCGCTGGTCGAGCCCTACGAGGCCCGGCTGGGCAAGCTCGTCGAAGGCGGTCGCATCGCCTACGATTTCGCCCGGGCCGGCTGGCAGGATTTCGAAGCGTGGCTGGCGCCGGCGAGCGATGCGCCCTTCGCCACGGCGATCGAGCCGCTCGACGATTTCAACATCATCTACAGTTCCGGCACGACCGGCCTGCCCAAGGGCATTCTCCACTCGCACGCCCTGCGCAGCCAGCTCCCGATCCGGTTTCCCGCCTTCGACTACGGGCCCGAGACCATCTCGCTGGTATCGACGCCGCTCTATTCCAACACCACGCTGGTGGCACTTCTGGCGACCGTGGGCGTCGGCGGCACGTCGATCCTGATGCGCAAGTCCGACGTCGTGAAGTTCCTGGAGCTGGCCCAGGCCGAGCGCGTCACGCACGCGATGCTGGTGCCGGTGCAATACCAGCGGATCCTGGCGCATCCCGATTTCGACAAATACGACCTCAGTGCCTTCAAGACCAAGCTGTCGACCAGCGCGCCGCTCAGGGCGCAGGTGAAGGATGATTGCGTCAAGCGCTGGCCCGGGCGCCTCATCGAGATCTACGGCCTGACCGAGGGTGGCGGGAGCTGCATGCTCGAAGCCAACCTGCATCCCGGCAAGCTTCACACGGTCGGCACGCCGGGCTTCGGTGTCGAGCTGAAGATCCTCGACGAGCAGGGCCGGGAACTGCCGCAGGGCGAGGTCGGCGAGATCGCCGGCCGCGCCGAGATGATGATGAAGGGTTACTACAAGCAGGACGACAAGACGCGCGAGCTGTTCTGGTACGACGAGAAGGGCCGCCTGTTCTTCAAGTCCGGCGACATGGGCAGGATCGACGAGGACGGCTTCCTGATCCTGCTCGATCGCAAGAAGGACATGATCATCTCCGGCGGCTTCAACGTCTATGCCGCCGACATCGAGGTCCTCCTGCTCAAGCATCCCGACGTGATCGATGCGGCGGTGATCGGCGTGCCGAGCGACCAGTGGGGAGAATCGCCGATGGCGCTGTGCGTGCGCCGTGACGGCGCCGGCGTGAGCGAAGACGCAGTGCGCGAATGGGCGAACGGCCAGCTCAGCAAGACGCAGCGGCTCGTCGCCGTCGAATTCCGCGATTCGCTTCCGCGCAGCACCATCGGCAAGATCATGAAGCGCGAACTCCGGGCTCCCTATTGGGAAGGCCGGACGGCCAAGATTTGAGGAGTACCATGACCGGACCAATGCTGCGTTCCGCCCATCTCTTCACGCTGACCCTGCAGGTCGATCCGAACTTCACCGACGTGGGCGAGACGCCCTATGGCCGCCGCCGCATCGCGACGGTGACGGGCGGCACGTTCGAAGGCGAGGAACTGCGGGGCACGGTGCTGCCGACGCCGGCCGGCGACTGGCTGCTGCAGCGACGAGACGGCATCCTGATGCTGGACGTGCGCCTCACGCTCAAGACCGACGACGGTCATCTCGTCTACATGAGCTATCGCGGCATGCGGCACGGCCCGGCCTGGGTGCTCGAGCAGCTCAACAAGGGCGAGAAGGTCGATCCCAGCCAGTATTACTTCCGCGCCACGCCGTACTTCGAGACCGCATCGGAGAAGTACCGCTTCCTCAACCGTATCGTCTGCGTCTCTACCGGCCGCCGCGACCCCACCGGGCCGGTCTACGAAGTCTTCCAGATCCTCTGATGGTCGATCTCTCGACGCTCGCTCTGTTCGCCGTGGCGGCGCTGGCGCTTACGCTGACGCCAGGCCCCGACATGCTGCTGATCGCCTCGCGCAGCGCGAGCCAGGGGAGGGCGGCCGGCTTCGCGACCCTGGCTGGCATCCAGGCGGGCACCTACTGCCACGCTCTGGCGGCAGCGTTCGGCCTGTCGCAGCTCTTCCTGATCGTGCCGCATGCCTACGACGCCGTGCGCTACGCGGGCGCGGCCTATCTGCTCTATCTCGCCTGGAAGACGGTGCGCTCCGGCGCCGTGACGGCTGAACCCGAGGCCGGCGCGATGCGTCACGCCATCGGCACCATGTTCCGGCAGGGGCTGCTGACCAATATCCTGAACCCGAAGATGGCCCTGTTCGTCCTTGCGCTGTTTCCGCAGTTCGTGCAGCCGGAAGCAGGCTCGGTCGCGGTGCAGATCATGGTGCTGGCGACCGTGCTCAACGCGATCGGCCTGGTGGTGAACGGCGCCGTCATCCTGGGCGCCAGCCGTCTCGGCCGCGCCTTCGCCGGTCGCGGCGGCTTCCGTCGCGTGTCGCAATATTTCCTCGGCGCCGTCTTTGCCGCCCTCGCGACGAGACTGGCGTTCGACGCGAGGCAGTGACTGTCAACGGAGCGCGCAACTCCAGTTGCGCTCAAGCTTCATCGATCCACAAGACATGAGCGCAACTGGAGTTGCGCGCTCCAATAAGACTGACTCGACTTAACCTGTTGTCGCCGCAATCTTCTCCAGCACCGGCAGGATGTATTCGCGGAACTTCGCCGGGTTCTCACTCATCGGGAAATGGCCAAGCTCCTTCATGACCTGCACATACGCGCCCGGAATCTGCGACGCCGTGCGCAGCGTGTCCTCGGCGGTGCAGGAGAAGTCGTATTCGCCGGTCAGCAGGTAGAGCGGGCAGACGCCGGTATCGATCGACTTCACCTTCTCCCGCAGGTCGCCGTCGACGCGATAGAAATAGAGATCGCCTTTGAAGATGCCGGGCCCGCCCTGCATGTACATCCAAAGCGTCTCGTGGCGGCTGACCGGCGGGCTCTGCGGTGCGATCAGGCCGGAGATCAGCGCAGCGCAGACCTCGCCGCCATGGACGTCGGGACGGTGCAGCCAAGAGGTGTCGTACCAGGGCTGCTGGAAGTCGGCGGCCTCCAGGGCCACCAGCGCACGGAACTCGGCGGCATGGGCGATGGCGAGATTGAGCACGATGCGGCCGCCGATCGAGCAGCCCATCACTACCGGCCTGTCCAGTTCCATGGCCTGGCAGAAGGCGCGGATGGCAGCCGTGTAGGACGCCGTCGTCAGCCGGTACTCGGTGGTCTCCCAACCGGTGGGCGGCGTCGACTTGCCATGCCAGGGCATGTCGAAGGCCAGCACGCGATAGCGGCTCGTGATCTCCGGATCGGCGAGGAGGTGGCGGAACTGGCGGTTGTCGGCACCGGCCGTGTGCAGGCAGACGAGGGGAATGCCTTGTCCTGCTTCCTCGAAATAGACGCGATGCGGCGTGCCGTCGATGTCGAGCCGGACGTAACGGCCGACCATGGGATCGAGAACGGGCGCCATGTCAGTTGGCCTCCGGCAACCGGCGCGGCAGCGCCAGCAGGTCCTTGAAATACTGCAGGTTCTGCAGAAGGGGGCGCATGTCGCCTTCCATGGAAGCGGCGCCGCGTTTGGTGAGGGCGAACAGGTCGTGCCACCCGGGTTCGGGCATCCTGCGCCAGTGGCGCTGCCAAGCCTCGTCGCTGCCGCGAATCGTGAAGACCGTCGACCGCATCAGCCGCGGTCCGCGGTCGAGGGCGGCGAGGGCGCCGTCCTTCAGGGTGAGATGGAAGGGCTCACTGCCGATATCGACCCGGCATTCGACGCTCACCCAGCGGCCGCGCCGCAGCAGGTCGGTGTCGTCGGCAAGAAGGGCAGGCAGTCTGGCGAAACAATCTGCAGGGATCATTCCTGCAGTATGTACTCGATCGTCGATCCGTCGGAAGCCTTGAAAGCAGACTTCACCCAGCGGCCGCGGTCGTCGAACCACTGATCCATCTGGACGTCGCCGGTATAGGTGTAGCGGGTCGCCTGCAGGCTGCCGTTGGCCGTCTTGATCGTCTCGCGGCCCCGCGGCGTGATCTGGACCTTCGCCAGGTCGCCGTTCTGCGAATTGAGCATCGCCGACTGCTTCACCTGGTTCAGGTTCCAGTGGGTCGAGGGCAGGGTGTTCGGCGGCAGCGTGGCTTGTCTCGCGCTTCCCTGCTGGAAGCCGACATCGCTCGACGCCAGTTTCGGCGCGCCGCTGCCTTCCCGCACCACCGACACGCCCGTGGAGGCTTGCTGGGCCTTGACGCCGTATTTGGTCCCGTTGTCGTCGGTCTGGGTCGAGATCGATTCAAAGGTATTGCCGTTCCAGACCTCCTGGCCGCGATGCATGTAGCGGTACATCGTCAGGCCGAGCGCCTTCACCGCGAAATCGATGGAGGTCGTGACGGTGCGCTTGTCGCCGTTCTGCTGGAAGGTGAGCGTGTGCGTGCCGATGCGCTCGCCATTCCGGAAAGCGGCGAAAACGTGGCTGGAGCCATAGGGGAAATCCGACGTGGCTTGGGCGGCGGCCGTGCCGCAGCCCATGAGCATGATCGCGAGAATCAGACGACGCTTCATCAGTGCCTCCTGTCCCCTTATACGCACGGGACGGCCGCCGGATCCCTCAGACGACCCGATCGGCTTTGAGCCGGGCGATAACGGCCGCATCATACCCCAGTTCCTGCAAGATTTGTTCCGTGTGCTCGCCGAGCTGGGGCGCCCGGCGACGGATGGTGAGGGGGGTGCGGGAGAGCTTCACGGGCTCCTGCAGCACCGGCACCGGCATACTGGCGCCCGGGTACTCCATCGGATGGAAGAACTTCGCCTCCTGGACGTGCCGGTCGTCCAGCGCCTGCTGCGGCGTATAGACCGGGCCGGCGGGAATGCGGTTGGCTTCCAGCGCGGCCAGTGCCTCGGCGACGGTTCGGGTGTCGCACCACTTCTGCATGAGGGCCGACAGGGCCTCGCCGTTGTCACCGCGGGCAAGGTCGTCCTTGAAGCGCGGATCGGCCGCCAGCGTGTCGTCGCCCATCAGCTTGCACCAGCGCACGAACAGCGGCTGGCCGATGGTCATGGCGTAGATCCAGCCGTCCTTGCACTTGAAGGTGTCGGAGGGGCCGGCGGTGAAGCCGCGGTTGAGCGTGGCCACCCGGTTGAGATTGAGCATCGCCTGCTCGATCAGGTGGCTGTTGGTGATGTTGATGGCCGTGCGGAGCAGCGCGGTCTCGACCTTCTGCCCCTTGCCGCTCTTGGCGCGGTCCATGAGGGCGGCCAGCACGCCGACCGTGTTGAGCAGGGCGGTGCCGAAATCGACGACCGGTGCGTTGATGCGGGTCGGCGTCTCGCCGTCGCCCGACAGGTGCATGGCGCCGGACATCGCCTGGCCGATCGTGTCGAAGCCGACGCGGGTCTTGTAGGGACCCTCCGAGCCGAAGGTCGAGGTGGTGGCGAGGATGATGCGCGGGTTGATGGCCGAGATGGTCTCGTAGTCGATTCCCATCTTCTGCAGGTCTTCGTAGGGCAGGTTGGCGATCACGATGTCGGACGTCGCGACCAGCTTCTTCACGATCTCCCGGCCCTCGGGCTTCATCGGATTGAGGGTGAGGCCGAGCTTGTTCCGTCCCATCTGCAGGAACATGGCGCCGTCGCCGCCCTCGACGACGGGGGTCACCCAGCGGTCCTCGCTGCCCTCGAGCTTCTCGATCCGGATCACCTCGGCGCCCAGGTCGGCCAGCATGGTGCCGCAGAACGGACCGGCGATGTAGCGGCCGAAATCGAGTACGCGGATGCCTTCGAGAACGCCTGACATGTGACCTTATCCTCCCTTGCGCCGGGCACGGATGGGCCGGCTACCACGGAGCATTAGCAGAGGTCGTTCGGCCGTTCTATTCGCCCCGGCCGCGTTGCGGCCGCGGGCGCTCAGTCGAAGAAAGTGTTGGGCTTCAGGAAGACCGCGAGCATGAGGCAGCCCTCGTCGGTCCAGGCGTCGTGGCGGCTTCCCGCCCGCCGCCAGACATAGTTGCCGGCCCGGCAGACGCCGGCGTGATCGGCGAAGGAGCCTTCGAGCACGTAGGTCTGTTCGATCGCGACATGCTCGTGCGCCGGGAGGCGGGCGCCCGGCGCCCAGCGCATCAGCACCGTCGAGAGGCCGGTCTCCTTCTGCTCCATCAGGATCTTCCACTCGACCCCGGGAAAGCGCGTCGGCTGCCACGGCACGTTCCCGACGTCGACATAGGTCGAGTCAGGGACCAGGCCCGCCAGCGTTTCGGCGTTCATGCGGCCACCTTGCGGCGCGCGGCCTTCAGCGTGCCGCCGCGCATGAGGTGGCCGGGCAGGGGCCGGCCGACGATTTCCTCGGCAAGCTTCGCGACGTCGATCAGGCGCTCGATGTCGAGGCCGGTCTCCACGCCCATCTCCTCGCACATGAAGGCGAAGTCCTCGGTGCAGATGTTGCCGGCCGCGCCGTCGGTCGCGGCGAAGGGACAGCCGCCGAGCCCGGCGACCGAGGCGTCGAACTTCGTGACGCCCATGCGCAGGCCGGCATAGGCCGCCGCGGCGCCGGTGCCGCGCGTGTCATGGAGGTGGAGCGAGATCTCGAGATCGGGCCACTTCGAGCGCACCGCGCCGATCAGCCGTTCGACGGAAGCAGGCGTGGCCCAGCCCATCGCGTCGGTGAGCTTGATGCCCTTCAGGGTGAAGCCCGCCAGCTCGGCCTCGTCGAGCGCCAGTTGGACGCGCTGCAGGATGAGGTCGGTCGAGAGCTCGCCTTCGTAGTTGCAGCCGAAGGCGCCGAGGATGGTGCCCCATTCGACCGGCATGCCGCGATCCTTGAAGGTCTTGAGCGACATGCGCTGCTCGACCATGGCGTCGGGGACCGACTTGCCGATGTTCTTGCGCGAGAAGGTGTCGGAGGCGGTGACGCGCACGCCGCCGTCGACATGCAGAGGGCCCCGAAGCGCGCGCTCGAGGCCCTGCTGGTTCAGCCACAGCGCGCTGTACTGCACGCCGGGCTTGAGGTTGATCCTGCCCGCCACTTCCTCGGCATCGGCCATCGTCGGCACGCGCTTCGGGTTGACGTAGGAGACGCAGGCGATTTGCTTCAACCCGGTGTCCGCAAGCGCCTCGATCAGGCGGACCTTGTCGGCCACCGGGATCATCTTCTTCTCGGACTGGAAGCCCTCGCGAGGACCCTCCTCGTTGATCGTCACTCGCTTGGGCAGGTCCGACATGTCTTCCTCCGGATCTTCGGGAGGAGGGGCCTTAGCCCTCCTCTTCCACGAATGCTTCCTTGCGCGCCTTTTTGAAGCTGGGCAAGGCCATCAGGAGCAGCAGGACCGCCGTCGTGATGAGCAGGCCGAGGCTGATCGGACGCTCCAGGAACACCATGGCGTTGCCGCGCGAGAGCAGCATGGCGCGCCGGAAGTATTCCTCCATCTGCGGTCCCAGC
>LSKJ01000249.1 GCA_001557035.1 Rhodospirillaceae bacterium CCH5-H10
GACGATCACCCCGCGCGCGATGCCCATCCGGTCCCACAGCGCCCGCAGCGCCGACTGCCACGTCCATGTCTACGGTCCCTACGACCGCTTCCCCGCCGTGCAGGGCGGCAAGTTCTCGCCGCTGCAGGCGACGCCGGTCGAGGCGCTGCGGGCGCTGTGGGACCGGATGGGCATCGCGCGCGGGGTGATCGTCCATGCGCTGGCGGCCGGCGGCGAAAACGAGGTGACGCTCGATGCGCTGCGCCGCCATCGCGACCGGCTGCGCGGCGTGGCGATCCTCAAGCCCGAGGTGAGCGAGCGCCGGCTCGACGAGCTGAGCGAGGCCGGATTTCGGGGCGTGCGCATCAACCTGCTGCGCCAGGACGGCAAGCCGGTCTCCTCGGGCGGCATGAGCCTGGAGGACCTGGTGGCGCTGGCGCCGCGGCTGCACGCGCGCGGCTGGCACGTGCAGCTCTGGGTCGAGACCGGCGACCTCAAGGAGCTGGCGCCGACGCTCGAGAAGATGCCGTTCGACTTCGTGATCGACCATATGGGGCGCACCATGGCCGACAAGGGCGTCGACACGCCCGGCTTCCGCGATTTCTGCGAGAAGCTCAAGACCGGCCGCTACTGGTGCAAGCTCTCCGGCGCCGACCGCAACACCCGCCAGGGCGCCGGGCCGGGCGCCGCCTATGCCGATACCGCGCCGTTCATGCAGGCGCTGGTGGCGGCCAATCCCGACCGGCTGGTCTGGGGCAGCGACTGGCCGCATGTCGGCCACGGCGCAGAGGCGATCCCGCAGGAGGAGGACCTGCTCGGGCTGTTCTTCCGGTGTGTTCCGGACGAGGCGGTGCGCAAGAAGATTCTCGTCGACAATCCGAAGGCGCTTTACGGGTTCTGATCTCCCCGTCGTCCCGAGCGAAGTCGAGGGACCTCTTTTCCGGCGCACGGTGTGTCGAAGCGAAAAGAGGTCCCTCGACTTCGCTACGCTCCGCTCGGGACGACGGGGATTATTGCGACGACGTCGTCGCCAGTTCACCGGCGGCCAGCACGACGATCTCGCCCTCGGCGAGCGGGCGCCAGTGGCCGGCGGTGACGGGGACGCTGGCGAGCAGTGACAGGTCCTGCGCGTCCTCAGTGGAATGGAGTGCAACGCCGGCGTCGCTCTCTCGCCCGCCATGCTCCGCAACCGTCTGATGCGCACCATGCTCGGCGCGATGGCGATGGCGGAACCACAGGCCCGGCCCCATCGTCCCGTCGGTCGCGCGGCGGCGATGGCCGTGGCCGAACACGAAATCGCCGTCGCTGTAGACGAAGTTGAAGGTGCCGAGCGGCCGCATCGCGGCGGCGAAGTCGGCGATGGTTTCGAGCCGCAGCCCGAGCGGCGGGACGCGGCGGTGCCACAGCGGCGCGAGGCGCTCCAGCAGCAGGCAGAAGGCGCTTTCCGAATCGGTCTGGCCGACGGGGTGGAAGCGATGCGCCGGATCGGCGGCGCGGGCCACGACGTCCTTCAGGTCGCCGTTGTGCGCGAAGAGATGCGTGCGCCCGCCCAGCTCGCGCACGAAGGGCTGGGTGTTGGCCAGGCTGTTGCCGCCCTGCGTGGCGCGGCGAATGTGCGAGACGAGCTGGCGCGTCGGCAGCGTGTGGCGCTCGATGAAGTCGAGCCACGGGCTGTGGCTCGCCGGCTCGGGCTCCTTGTAGAGCCGCACCTCGTGGCCTTCATGGAACGCGACGCCCCAGCCGTCGACATTGCCCGTGCTCGCCCCGCCATGGCCCGCGAACCGGCGCAACGAGAAGCTGGCGCGCGTCGGCTTGCGGGCGGAGAGGCAGAAGAGTTCGCACATGAGGGCGGACGGTACGGCGTATCCCTGAGAAAGGGAAAGGTCCTTCGCTGCGCTCAGGATGACAACGTTGTCGGGGTTGACGCAATGCGCCAATACAAACACCCATTGTCATCCCGAGCGCAGCGAGGGACCTTTGCTCAGGTCTGTCATCACGAAAGGCGTCACGTGACTCACCACGACAACTGGGGCTGGCGGGCCCGGATCGGGCTGTT
>LSKJ01000250.1 GCA_001557035.1 Rhodospirillaceae bacterium CCH5-H10
ACGCGCATCCGCCGTCAGTGGTTCGCCAAGAGGAAGTCCATCGCGGCCATCCTCAAGGAGGTCATGACCAACGAGGCGTCGACGCTCGTGGACACCGATGCGCACAACAAGGCGATCGACGCCGATGCAGCGTTGCAGGAGCTCGGCTCGGACGCGGTCGGTGCCGCCTACTGCACCGTGACCGTCACGGTATGGGACGAGGATCCGCGCATCGCCGACGAGCGGCTGCGTC
>LSKJ01000251.1 GCA_001557035.1 Rhodospirillaceae bacterium CCH5-H10
CTCGGCACCTGCCTCGGCACCGTCATGCCCCGGCTGCCGCTCGGGAGGCGGTCGTGGTCCGCGGTGTGGCGGCGCCAGGTGCGATGGGCCCGCACCCGACTGCGCCTGCCGGTCTGGCCACTCGTGCTCTGGGAGCCGGCGATCGGCTGGGCGGCCACGGGCGGGGCGGGGACGATCGGCCTTCTCGGTCTGGGGGCGAACGCCGCGGCGATATCCGCCGGATGGGCAGTCCATACGGTCGGTTGGCTCCTCGCCGAAAAATGGTTCATGACGGGACGCGGCCTGTCGTTCGGGATGCGGGCGGCGGCGGCGGCCCTCCTGCGCGAGGCGCTGGCGCCGGTTCTCATCGTGAATGCGCTTTGGGGCCGTACGATCTATTGGCGGGGGACCGATCTGGGTGGCCAGTGGCGGGGGACCTCCAGGGAGCCGACGAGGGATGCCGCTTCGAGGAAGTCCGTATGAATAGTGTGAATCGCAGACAGCCGATCTCCACCGTAATGCTGCCGGCCAAGGTCGATTCCGTCACCGTGGCGTCGGTCGAGGTGATGCTGGTGGCCGCGCTCCGGCCCGGTGCGCGGATCATCGTCGACGGCAGCCAGGTCACCTACATGAGCGCCGCGGGCGTGCGCACCTTCGCGTCGGTCCTTCACAAGGCGGCTGAAGCCGAGGCTCGAATCGTTTTTTGCCGCTTCGCCGGCGCGGCCTGGGACTGTCTGCTGGTCAGTGGTTTTTCCGAATTGCTCGAGATTGCGCCGACGGTGGAGGAGGCCTCGTCGCGGTTGGAGAGGGAGCCACCACATGTTGGTGGGGAAAGCTTGCACCGGCGAGGCGCCACAGGTTAATTAGCGGTTGGACTGAGCGACTTATCAATAGGTTGGGGCATGGCGCGGTACTCAGTGCGGCGACTGTCCCGGACGGAGATCGGGATTTGACAATTTGGAGCTGGCTGCGCGCCGCCGCGCGACCTACCGCAATTGTCCTCAGCCTCGGTTTTGGCTTGGCGGCGTGTACCGCGATGCCCGGCGACGGTCCCTGGATGGGCGGCGCGGCAACGACGACGACGGAAGCTCTTCCGTTCGACGTGATCGACCTCACGCCGACCACCATCGCCAACTACCGCCAGCCGCCGCCCGTCGACCGTCCGTCGACCGTGAGCAACCTGTCGGCAGGGGCCCGGATATCCGTGGCGCCCGGCGATGCCATCAAGGTCCGCATTTTCGAGCCCTACGAAGGCAGCATCTTTCCGACCATCCAGCGGCCCGGCGCGGACTTCGGCGTCCAGCGCGTGACTGATGACGGCACGATCAACGTTCCCTTCGTCGGCACCGTGAAGGTGGCCGGCCTCGACCTCAACCAGATCGAAAAGAAGATCGCCCAGCAGGTCGCGACCTCGGGCAAGGCCCAGGACCCGCAGGTCATCGTCGAGTTCGTCGCCGATCGGACGCACACCGTGATGGTGTCCGGCGACGTGCGGCAGCCCGGTCGGGTTTCCCTGCTGGAAGGGGTCCGGACCGTCGTCGAGGCGATCAACAAGGCCGGTGGCCCGTCGGGCGTAGGCGGGCAGGGCGGCACCGGCGTCGGCGCCAACCAGCTCGAAGTCGTGATGCGGCGCAACGGCCAGATCGTTCTCCAGTCGCAGTATTCCGACCTGCTGGCCGGAGCCGATGTCGGCCTCCAGAAGAACGACGAGATCGTCGTTCGCCCGAATGCCCGCATGTTCACCGTGCTGGGAGCGGTGGTTAAGGCCGGCAACGTCGATATGCCCAAGCACACGATCAGCCTGCTCGAGGCGATGGGCATGGTCGGCGGCCTCAACGATGCCCGTGCAAACAAAACGGGCGTTTATGTGTTCAGAATGGGGGATTTGCAGAACAATCCCACCGCCCGGGCCCGCGTTTTCCGACTGGACCTTTATCAGCCGGTATCTATCTTCATTGCTCAGCAGTTCCCGGTGCTGCCGAAGGACGTCGTCTACATCACGAATGCCCCGCTCTACGAGTACGACAAGATCCTGACATCAATCTATCGTACCTTCTCGATCGTGGGCGTCCTGAGAGGCAATCTGATCACCTCGACGACCTTCTAGAGGCCACCTTCCAACTAGGGGCAGCGTCCCCGGGCGTTTTTTGGTACTATCTATTATGGCGCAGGCAAGAAAGTTCACTTGGGGCGCCGCAGGGCTGGCCGCGTTCGTCGTCATCGCGGGCCTGGTCCTGTGGATGATGCCCAGCCGGCAGACCAGCAGTGCCCAGGATGGCCCCAGGCCACTGCCGCCGCTGATTTCGCGCGGCTATACCGATGCGCCCTCGGGCACAGCGCTGATCGCCGGCGATCCGGCGGGTGGTGGCGTTCTGATCGAGCTCAAGGTGACCGACGGCCAGAAGGTAAAGCGCAACGATATCATCGCCGTCCTCTCGAACTACCCGAAGGCCGACATCGCCGTGCGCACCTCGGAGGCGGAACTTGCCAAGACCGAGAAGGCCCGCGAGGCTATGGTCAGCGGTTACCGCACGGCCGAGATCGCCATGCAGGAAGTCGTGGTCAAGTCGGCGGTCGAGGAGAACAAGCTCAAGATCCTCGAAATGCAGCGTTCCGGCAAGCCGCCGGACCAGAAGCAGCTCGAACTGAACATTTCGCAGCAGAGCCTCGAGCGTGAGCAGGCCAAGCTGCGCATCCAGAAGGAAACGCTCGCGAGCGACCTGCAGCAGAGCGACAACGACATCGCCATCATCAAGGCGAAACTGGACAATGCCCGCAGCACGCGTGAGCAGGCCCTGGTCCGCTCGCCGCTCGACGGTATCGTGATCCAGATCTACACGCGCCAGGGCGAGCGTATCTCGCCGAACGGCATCGCCAAGATCGTCGATCTCTCGCAGCTGCGCGTCCTGGCCGACGTCGACGAGCTCAATGTCGGGCGCATCGCCGCCGGTGGAAAGGTCGAGGTGACGTTCCGTGGCAGTCCGACCGTCTACGCGGGTACGATTTCCCGGGTGGCGCCGACTGTGAAGCGGATGCAGCGCATGGAGCCCGATGGCGGTTCCTCGACCGATGCTCGTGTCGTGCAGGTCGAGATCCAGCTCGACGACCCGTCCAGCATGCCGCAGGTTCTGGGCCGCGAGACTCGCGTCACTTTCCTCTGATGGCTCTCACGCTGCCAGCCAATCCGTCGTCGCGGCCGCGGCGGTGGTTCCAGTGGCGGCCCCGCTTCTCGCTGAAGCGGCTCCGGGCCGCCGCCGTCACGGCGACGAGCATGCCGCTGGGGTCCCAGCAG
>LSKJ01000252.1 GCA_001557035.1 Rhodospirillaceae bacterium CCH5-H10
GTCGCCAGGCGGCCGGCACGCTGTCGGGCGGCGAGCAGCAGATGCTGGCGATCGGGCGCGCTCTGATGAGCCGGCCACGCCTGCTGCTGCTAGACGAGCCGTCGCTGGGTCTGGCGCCGCTGATCGTGCGGCAGATCTTCGACTCGATCGGCCGCATCGCGCGGGAGGAGGGCGTCACCATCTTCCTGGTCGAGCAGAACGCCTTTCATGCGCTGCGCCTGGCCGACCGCGGCTACGTGCTGGCCAACGGCCGCGTGCGGCTCAGCGGCAGCGGCAAGGAGCTGCTGGCCAACCAGGAAGTCCGCGCGGCCTATCTCGAGGGCGGTCACGGATGAGCCCGCTCGACACCTTCATGTTCGACTGGTTCGGCGACACGTTGTTCAACGTGGTGCTGTTCAACCTCGTCCTGATCGGACCGGCCTCGTTCGCGGCTGGTCACGCGGTGGCGCTCACCTGGCGGCCGTGGCCGCAGATCGTGTTCTACAGCGCGCTGCTTTCTGCGACACTGCGCTTCCTCGATTATGCGCTGGCCAATGGCGAGCTTCTGTCGCTCGCCGGATTCGGACTCGGCTGGGCGGTACAACTGGCGATCGCGGCGTTTGCTTACCGGCTCACGCGGGCGCGCCAGATGGTGCGCCAATATCCGTGGCTTTACCGGCGCAAAGGCTTGCTGGGCTGGGACGAGCGGCACTAATCTAACGCCATGCTCCGCCATGGCGGAGGGGCCGCAATAAACAGGGAGTCTCCGGATGAAGAAGATGTACGGCACTTTGGCTGTCGCAGCCGTTGCCTTGATGGCGATGCCCGCGTTCGCCCAGATCAAGATCGGCTCGGCCGGCCCGATGACCGGCGCAAACGCGGCCTTCGGCGAGCAGCTGAAGCGCGGCGCCGAAATGGCGGTCGCCGACATCAACGCCGCCGGTGGCGTGAACGGCCAGAAGCTGGAACTGGTGATCGGCGACGACGCCTGCGACCCCAAGCAGGCGACTGCCGTCGCCAACAAGATGGTGTCGGACAAGGTCGTGTTCGTGGCCGGGCATTTCTGCTCGGGCTCGTCGATCCCGGCGTCGGACATCTACAAGGAAGGCAAGATCCTCCAGATCACGCCGGCCTCGACCAACCCGAAACTGACGGACGATGCCGCCTCCAAGGGCAACACCACGGTGTTCCGCACCTGCGGCCGTGACGACGTGCAGGGCACGACGGTCGGCAACTACATCCTGAAGAACAACAAGACCGCCAAGGTTGCGATCCTTCACGACAAGTCGCCGTACGGAAAGGGCGTGGCCGACGAGACCAAGAAGGCCCTGAACAAGGGCGGCCTCCGCGAGACGATGTACGAGGCCTACAACGACACCGACAAGGACTTCGCTGCGCTGATCAACAAGATGAAGCAGGCGAAGATCGACATCATCGTGCTGGGTGGCTACCACACCGCCGGCGCGCTGATCATCAAGCAGGCGCGTGAGCAGGGCCTGGCGGCAAACATGATGGGCTTCGATGCGCTGGAGACGGCCGAGTTCGCCCAGCTGGGCGGCGCGGCCACCAACGGCGTGATGATGTCGTTCCCGCCCAAGGCCGAGGACGACCCCAAGAATGCCGCCCTGGTTAAGAAGTTCCGCGACGCCAAGTACAATCCGGAAGGCTACACGCTGTTCAGCTACGCGGCCGTGAAGGCCTGGGCCGATGCCGCCAACAAGGCGAAGTCGACCGAGGCTGCCAAGGTCGCCGCGGCGCTGCGCTCGGGCAAGTACGACTCGGCCGTCGGCGTGCTGGAATTCGACGCCAAGGGCGACATCAAGGACGCCGTCTACGACATCTACGTTTGGAAGGACGGCAAGTCCTCGCCGATCAAGAAGTAGGGCAAATCAGCCCTGCGAGGGAGAGGCCCGGCATGCGCCGGGCCTTTTTCGTTCCGAATCAGTGTCTTGTGTGTCGATTCCCACGATTTTGGGGGACCGTGACACCGCCGTCCCCGATATGGTATCGGGGGGCTCAATAGATAGAGGGGATCGATCGTCGATATGCCGGGGGGCGCCATCGCGGTCGCGTCGGATCATGCCGGCTTCGACCTTAAGGAAATCCTGAAGCGCGACCTGCAGGAAGCAGGTCACGAGGTGCTCGATCTCGGCACCAATTCGACCGCTTCCGTCGATTATCCGGACTTCGGCAAGGCCATGGGCGACGCCATCGCGTCGGGCAAGGCGGAGCGGGGCGTGCTGGTCTGCGGCAGCGGCATCGGAATCTCCATCGCGGCCAACAGGAATCCCAGCGTTCGCGCAGTGCTCGCGCACGATGTGACCTCGGCGCGGCTGTCGCGAGAGCACAACGACGCGAACGTCATTGCCTTCGGCCAGCGCCTGACCGGCATCGAGGTCGCGCGCGAGGCCTTGAAGATCTTTCTCGCGACCAAATTCGAAGGCGGCCGTCACGCCGGCCGCGTCGACAAGCTTTCAAAGGGTTGAGTGTCATGAGCCAAGCCGCCGTCAAGATGAGCGATTCTCCGCTGCCGATGTTCACCGTAGGTGTCGCCGAGGCCGATCCAGCGATCGACGCCGTCCTCAAGGGCGAACTGCATCGCCAGCAGGAGCAGATCGAACTGATTGCCTCGGAGAACATCGTCTCGCGTGCCGTGCTCGAGGCGGCGGGCTCGGTGCTGACCAACAAGTATGCCGAGGGCTATCCGCGCCGCCGCTACTACGGCGGCTGCGAGGAGGTCGACAAGGCCGAGGACCTGGCGATCGAGCGCGCCAAGAAGCTCTTCGACTGCTCGTTCGCCAACGTGCAGCCGCACTCCGGCGCGCAGGCCAACCAGGCCGTCTTCATGGCGCTGCTGCAGCCGGGCGACACGTTCCTCGGCATGGCGCTCGACCAGGGCGGCCATCTCACCCACGGCTCACCCGCCAACCAGTCCGGCAAGTGGTTCAAGGTCGTGTCCTACGGCCTCAAGCCCGACACGCATCTGATCGACTACGAGCAGATGGAGGAGGCGGCCCGTCGCGAGAAGCCGAAGCTGATCATCGCCGGCGCCTCGGCCTATTCGCGCCACATCGACTGGGCGCGCTTCCGCAAGGTGGCCGACGAGATCGGCGCCTACTTCATGGTCGACATGGCGCACTATGCCGGTCTGGTCGCGGCCGGCGTCTATCCGAGCCCGCTGCCGCATGCCCATGTCGTGACGACGACGACGCACAAGACGCTGCGCGGCCCGCGCGGCGGCATGATCCTGTCGAACGACGCCGAACTCGGGAAGAAGATCAACTCGGCGGTGTTCCCCGGCCTGCAGGGCGGCCCGCTGATGCACATCATCGCCGCCAAGGCGGTGGCGTTCGGCGAGGCGCTGAAGCCCGACTTCAAGGTCTATGCGCAGCAGGTGGTCGACAATGCGCGGGCGCTGGCGGCGACGCTGACCGAGCGCGGCCTGAAGATCGTCTCGGGCGGCACCGACAGTCACGTCATGCTGGTCGACCTGCGTCCGAAGAAGGCGACCGGCGTGTCGGCGGAGAAGGTGCTCGACCGCGCCGGCATCACGACCAACAAGAACAGCATTCCGGGCGATCCGGAGAAGTACACGATCACGTCGGGCGTGCGGCTCGGCTCGCCGGCGGGCACGTCGCGCGGCTTCGGCGTCGCGGAGTTCCAGCAGATCGGCCATCTGATCGCCGACGTGCTCGATGGTATCGCCAAGAACGGTCCGGACGGCGACGCCCAGGTCGAGGCCCAGGTTCGAGCCAAGGTGCACGCGCTTTGCGCGCGCTTCCCGATCTACCGCGACTGACAAGGCGCAAAGCCAGAAGAAAACAGGGGAACTAGATGCGCTGTCCATTCTGCGGTCACGAGGATACCCAAGTTAAGGACTCGAGGCCGACCGACGACAATTCGGCGATCCGCCGGCGGCGCTATTGCCCGTCCTGCGGTTCGCGCTTCACGACCTTCGAGCGCGTCCAGCTGCGCGAACTGACGGTGGTGAAGAAGAACGGACAGCGCGTGCAGTTCGATCGCGACAAGCTGGCGCGTTCCATACAGGTCGCCTGCCGCAAGCGGCCGGTCGACCCGGAGCGCACCGAGCGCGTCGTGAACGGCATCGTGCGCCGCCTCGAAAGCTCCGGCGAGAGCGAGATTCCCTCGACGCAGATCGGCGAGCTGGTGATGGACGCGCTGCGCGCGCTCGATCCGGTCGCCTATGTGCGGTTCGCCTCGGTCTATCGCAACTTCCGCGAGGCCCGGGACTTCGAGGAGTTCATCTCCGACCTGGCCGATACCCACTTCAAGGACTGAGGCGATGATGCGCGCGGCGCTCGCGCTGGCGCGCCGTTCGCTCGGCCGCACCTGGCCCAATCCCGCCGTCGGCTGCGTCATCGTGCGCGACGGTCAGGTGATCGCGCGTGGGCGCACGCGCGACGGCGGCCGGCCGCATGCCGAAGCCGATGCGATCGCCGAAGCGACGAAGGCGGGCGTGTCCATGAAAGGCGCGACGGCCTACGTCACGCTCGAACCGTGTTCCCACCACGGCCGCACGCCGCCGTGCGCTGACGCGCTGGTGGCCGCGGGTGTCGCGCGGGTCGTGTCCGCGCTGGAGGATCCCGATCCACGCGTGAAGGGGCAGGGGCATGCCCGCCTGAAGGCCGCCGGCATCAGAGTCGAGGTGGGCGAAGGCGCGGCCGAAGCGGCGGAGATCAACGCGGGGTTCCTGCGGCGCGTACGCGAAGGGCGGCCTCTCTTCCATCTCAAGATGGCGGGCTCGCTCGACGGCCGCATCGCGACCGCGTCGGGCGAGAGCAAATGGATCACCGGACCGGCGGCGCGGCAGGACGGCCATCGCCTGCGGGCGATCCACGACGCCATCCTGGTCGGCGCGGCGACGGTCGCCGCCGACGATCCCGATCTTACCTGCCGACTGCCGGGACTGGCCGCGTACTCGCCGGTCCGTATCGTCCTCGACTCGCAGGCGCGCCTGTCGCCAGCCTCCAGACTCGCGACCTCGGCACGGGCCACGCCGGTCTGGCTCGTCTGCACCAGCACGGCGACATCGGATCGAAGAGACAGGCTCGCGGCGCTTGGTGTAGAGATCGTCGAGGTCGAGCGCGGTGCGGACGGGCGCATCGACGTTTCGGCGGCCGCGCAGGCGCTGGGCGCGCGCGGGTTGACCCGGGTCCTCGTCGAGGGCGGCGGCCAGGTGGCCGCGTCTTTCCTGAGGGCGGGCCTCGTCGATGGCATTTCGAGCTACCGCGCCGGGTTGATCCTGGGCGGAGACGGCCGCTCTGCGGTCGGCGGACTGGAATTTGCACGGCTCGGTTCCGCGCCCCGGTTCCGGCTGGTTTCGGCGCGGCAACTGCAGGGCGACACGCTGGAAACCTGGCGGCGGGAGGATTAAGTAGCGGCCATGTTCACAGGTATCGTGTCCGACATCGGCGAGATCGTCTCGGTCGACCCCGGCGGCAAGGCGGGAGACCGTCGGTTCGTGATCGCCACCCGGCATGACATGGCGCCGATTGCCATTGGCGCCTCGATCGCCTGCTCGGGCTGCTGTCTCACGGTGGTCGAGAAGGGTGCCGGCCGGTTCGCTGTCGAGGTCTCGGGGGAGAGCCTCGACAAGACGCATCTCGGCGACTGGTCGGTCGGCAGCCGGCTCAACCTCGAATTGTCGCTGAAGCTCGGCGACGAACTGGGCGGCCATCTCGTGTACGGACACGTGGATGGCGTCGGCAAGATCGTCTCCATGACGCCGGAAGGCGGCAGCGTGCGCTTCGTGTTCGAGGCGCCGCCCGAACTGGCGCGCTTCGTCGCCGCCAAGGGCTCTGTGGCGATCGACGGCATTTCGCTTACGGTCAATGAAGTGGACGGCAACCGCTTCGGTGTGAACGTGATTTCACACACCCAGGCGGTTACCACTCTTGGACAGGCTCGGGTCGGCCAGCGGGTCAACCTTGAGGTGGATATGCTCGCGCGTTACGTTGCGCGACTGTTGGAGCATCAGAAATCATGAGTGCGCTCGAAAAGGACGCTTGGCGGATCACCTTCAGCGAAGTGAAGGCCGCCGCCGAGGACATCATCGAGGAGGCCCGCAAGGGCCGGATGTTCATCCTTGTCGACGACGAGGACCGCGAGAACGAGGGCGACCTGGTGATCCCGGCGCAGTGGGCGACCCCGGAGGCCATCAACTTCATGGCCCGGCACGCGCGCGGCCTGATCTGCCTGGCGCTGACGCGCGAGCGGGTCGAGCAACTCGGCCTGCCGCTGATGTCGCAGAACAACCGTACGCGTCATTCGACGGCCTTCACCGTCTCGATCGAAGCGCGCGAGGGCGTGACGACCGGCATCTCGGCCGCCGATCGCTCGCGCACCGTGTCCGTGGCGATCGATCCTTCGTGCGGACCGCAGGATATCGTGACGCCCGGCCATGTCTTCCCGCTGGTTGCCCGCGACGGCGGCACGCTGGAGCGGACCGGCCATACCGAGGCAGCGGTCGATATCGCGCGCCTGGCGGGCCTCAACCCGGCCGGCGTGATCTGCGAGATCATGAACGACGACGGCACGATGGCCCGTCGCAACGACCTCATCACCTTCGCGCAGCGCCACGCACTCAAGATCGGCACCATCGCCGACCTGATCGCCTATCGGCGCCGTTACGACTCGATCGTGAAGCGAATCAGCGAAACGGCGCTCGACAGCACCTGGGGCGGCGACTTCCGCTGCGTCGTCTATGTGAACAAGGTGACGATGGCGCAGCATGTCGCGCTGGTGAAGGGCGACCCGGCGGCCGGCGGTCCGGTCATGGTGCGCATGCACGCCGTCAACCTCTTCACCGACACGCTGGGCCAGCGCAGCGGCGGCCGCGGCGGCGAGATCGAGGCCTCGATGCGCGAGATCGCCAAGGAAGGCCGTGGTGTCATCGTGCTGATCCGCGAGCCGCTTACCGTCGTCCTGGCCGAGCAGCGTCGCCGCGCCGGCGAGGCGATCGAGCCGGCCGGGCAGGAACTTCGCGACTACGGCGTCGGCGCCCAGATCCTGATCGATCTCGGCGTGAAGGAAATGGTGCTGCTCAGCAATTCGCAGAAGAGCGTCGTCGGTCTCGAAGGCTTCGGCCTCACGATCGTGGCGCAGAAGCCGGTTCCCGGCCGCGCAAAGGTCTAAGAATGTCGACACGGACGGAAAACCCGACGGCCCGGCCGGCGGTCGCTGGCGTCAAGGGCGCGCGCATCCTCATCGTCGAGTCGCGCTACTACGCCGACATCGCCGACGCGCTGATCAAGGGCGCCGAGCAGGAGATCACCAGGAACGGCGCCAAGGTGGACCGCGTCGTCGTTCCGGGCGCCTTCGAGATTCCGGGCGCGATCGCGCTGGCGGCCGGCAAGAAGGGCAAGCGCTACGACGGCTACGTGGCGCTGGGCTGCGTCATCCGCGGCGAGACGACCCACTACGACTATGTCTGCGGCGAGAGTGCGCGCGGCCTGATGGACCTCGCGGTCCAGAAGAAGCTGGCGATCGGCTACGGCATCGTGACGGTGGAGAACATCGAGCAGGCGCGGGCACGCGCCTTCACGGATCGCGGCGACAAGGGCGGCGATGCCGCCCATGCCTGTCTCGCCATGGTGGCTCTGGCCCGTCGCTGGAATAAATCGTGAGCGACGCCAAGCCAGCCGGGCCCAGCCGTCGCCAGGCCGCGCGGCTGGCGGCGGTCCAGGCGCTCTATCAATGGCAGGAGGGGCAGGATGCCCCGGCCGAGATCATCGAGCAGTTCCTGAAGGTGCGGACCGGCGAGGCGGGCGAGGGCGGGATGCGCCGCGATGCCGACCGGCCGCTCTTCAAGGACGTGGTCGAAGGCACCACGACCAACCGGGACGCGCTCGAGGCGATGGTGACGGCTTCGCTGGCGCAGGACTGGACCTGGGCGCGCGTCGATCGTCTGGTGCGGGCCATCCTGCTCGCCGGTGCCTACGAGCTCGCGCATCGCGGTGACGTGCCGTGGCGCGTCGTCATCAACGAATATGTCGAGATCGCCCACGCGTTCTATGACAAGGGCGAGCCGAGCTTCATCAACTCCGTTCTCGACCGCGTGGCGCGACAGGCGCGGCCGGACGACCAGAAGTAGGCCGTCATGGCGCGGGCTGGGCGGATCGGTGAATTCGAGCTGATCGCCCGCTACTTCGCGCCGCTGGCCCGTAGCTTCGGGGGCGCGGGCGGCCTGCAAAGCGACAATGCCTTCCTCGCCGCCGACCCGCGGCGAGATCTCGTGGTCAAGACCGACACGATCGTGGCGGGCGTGCATTTCCTGGCCGACGACCTGCCGGCCCGGATCGCTGCCAAGGCGCTGCGCGTTTGCCTGTCCGATCTCGCGGCCGGCGGCTCGACGCCTTTCGTCTATCAACTCTCTCTCGCCTTGCCGTCGAACTGGACCGAGGCGTGGGTTGCCGCCTTCGCCAGAGGATTGGCGGCCGACCAGCGGCGATATCGGATCGTGCTGTGCGGCGGCGACACGGTGGTGACGCCGGGGCCGCTCACCGTGACCATCACCGCCTTCGGCCGCGTTGCCCGCGGGAAGGGTCTGACCCGTGGCGGCGCGCGGGCAGGGGACGAACTCTGGGTGAGCGGCACGATTGGCGACGGCGCCTTGGGATTGCTCGCGACGCAAGGCGGGATGCGCGCCCTGACGGTCCGCCAGCGCGCGTCTCTGGAGGATCGCTATCGCCTGCCGCGACCGCGCTCCACCCTCGGGCCGCGCCTGGTTGGCATCGCGACGGCGTCGGCCGATGTGTCGGACGGCTTGCTGGCCGATGCCGGACATATCGCCCAGGCCTCGGGGCTTGCCGTCACGATCGAGCGGGACGACGTGCCGCTATCGGCGGCCGCGCGCGCGGCGGTGGCGGCCGATTCCCGGCTCTGGGCGAACGTCCTGGGCGGGGGCGACGACTATGAACTCGTGATCGCGGTGCCGGCGCGCAAGGCCGCCCCGCTGCAGGCGGCGGCCCGCGCTGCCGGCGTGAAGGTCAAGCGCATCGGGCGCTTTGCCCGTGGGACGGGCGTCGGGCTGACGGCGTGTGGGCAGCCGATCACGGCGCCCCGCAAGGGATACGTTCACTTCTAGAGAAGTACACCTTCTCATAGCTGCACTGCGCGGCACGCCATGACGCGGGCAGGGCGTGCGACTAGAGTGCCGCCCCAATGGACGGTTCGATCAAGGTACAGGAAACCCCCGCTGCTTCCGACGGCCGCATGCCGCGCCGGTCGATGCGCAACATCGCCTTGCTGGCGATCTGCCAGGCGCTGACGCAGAGCAGCAATACGCTGATGTTCGCGTCCTCGGCGCTGGCGGTGCTGACCATCGTGTCGCCCGACATGCGCATGTGGGCCAACCTGCCGGTCACCATGCAGCATCTCGGCGTCATGCTGTCGGTGTTTCCGGCCTCGCTGCTGATGATGCGGCGCGGCCGCAGGCTCGGTTTTCGCAGCGGTTCGCTGATGGGCATGATCGGCTCGTCGCTGGCGGCGATCGGCCTCGGCCTCGGCAGTTTCCCGGTGATGTGCATCGGCGGCCTGTTCCTGGGCTACGCCATCGCCAACATGCAGCTCTACCGGTTTGCCGCGGTCGAGCTGGCGCCCGGCGCCTATCGCGCGCAGGCGATTTCCTATGTCACGGCGGGCGGCGTGCTGGCCGGCATCGTCGGACCGACCCTGGCACGGTTCACGCCGGATCTCTGGTTGCCGCTCTTCCAGGCGAGTTTCGTCTCGGTCATCTTCATCCACGTCCTCGTGTTCATCGTGCTGGGTTTCATCGAATTCCCGCAGGTGAAGTCGGAAGAGACGGCCGGCCCGCAGCGGCCCCTGTTCGAGATCGTGACCCAGCCGGCCTATATGGTCGCCTGCGCCGGCGCCATGATCGCCTTCGGCGTGATGTCGTTCGTGATGGCGGCGTCGCCGCTGGCCATCGTGCAGTGCGGCCTGAAGGCGACCGAGGCCCCGGTGACGATCTTCGTGCATGTGATGGGCATGTTCATCCCGTCCTTTTTCACCGGACACCTGATCGCGCGGTTCGGGGTCTTCAACATCATGGTCGCCGGGATCGTGCTGCTGGTGGCCGGTGTCGCGGTGGCGCTCATGGGCGTGACCGAGTGGCACTTCCGGGGAGCCCTCAGCCTGAACGGCGTGGGCTGGAACTTCCTGTTCGTCGGCGCCACGACGCTCCTCACCACCACCTATCGTCCGGCGGAGCGGGGCAAAGCGCAGGCCTTCAACGATTTCATGGTTTTCGGCGTCACCACCGTCGCCAGCCTCATGGCCAGCGTCGTGCTGGAACTCCAGGGGTGGGCGGCGCTGAACTACGTCGCGCTCGCCCTGGTGCTGGTCGCCCTCGTTGTCGTCACCGTCTTCCGCTTGCGGCATCCCTCGCGGGCGTGAGGCCAAGCCCTTGAGTTGACGGGGCTTTTCCCAGCCGTGAGTTGCGCCGACACGGGCATCATGGCATTTTTCGCGCGCCTCGCACCGGGGGGAGTACAAGCTTCGGGTCGCGATGCGCTAGAAGCGCTGAAAAAACAATAGGTTAGGAAAAATGTCCACCGTTCTTTGGGGCGTCATCGGCTGCGGCTTGATTGCCGTGCTGTATGGCGTCGTTACCGCATCGCGGGTCATGGCGTCAGACGCCGGCACCCCGCGCATGCAAGAAATCGCGCAAGCCATCCAGGAAGGTGCGGCTGCCTACCTGCGCCGCCAGTACATGACCATCGGTATCGTGGGCGTCGTTGTCCTCGTCGTCCTGGCGCTCCTGCTCGGCAAGTTCGCCGCCATCGGCTTCCTGATCGGCGCGGTCCTGTCGGGAGCCACCGGCTTCATCGGCATGAACGTCTCGGTCCGCGCCAACGTGCGTACCGCCGTCGCCGCCCAGAAGAGCCTGGCCTCGGGCCTCGACCTCGCCTTCAAGGCGGGCGCGGTGACCGGCATGCTGGTCGCCGGCCTCGCCCTGATCGGCGTTGGCGGCTACTACGCGGTCCTGCTCAAGATGGGTGTCCCCGGCGGCAGCCGCGACATGATCGACGCACTCGTCGCGCTCGGCTTCGGCGCTTCGCTGATCTCGATCTTCGCCCGTCTCGGCGGCGGCATCTTCACCAAGGGTGCGGACGTCGGCGGCGACATGGTCGGCAAGGTCGAAGCCGGTATCCCGGAGGATGACCCTCGCAACCCGGCCACCATCGCCGACAACGTGGGCGACAATGTCGGCGATTGCGCCGGCATGGCCGCTGACCTGTTCGAGACCTACGCGGTGACGACCGTCGCCACGATGGTCCTGGCCTCGATCTTCTTCGCGGCCGATCCGGTCCTCGTGTCCAAGCTGATGGCCTATCCGCTGGTCATCGGCGGCGCCTGCATCATCACCTCGATCATCGGCACCTACTTCGTCCGCCTCGGCTCGGACGGCAACATCATGTGGGCGATGTACAAGGGCGTGATCGCGGCCGCCGTGCTGTCGATTCCGGCCATCTACTTCGCCACCGACCGGCTGGTCGGCATGGGCACGGTGATGACGGTGGGCGATCGCTCGTTCACCGGCATGTCGCTGTTCTGGTGCTCGCTGGTCGGCCTGGCCATCACCGGCCTGATCGTCTGGGTCACCGAGTACTACACCGGTACCGACTACCGTCCGGTCAAGGCCGTGGCGCAGGCGTCGGTCACCGGTCACGGCACCAACGTCATTGCGGGCCTCGCGATGTCGATGGAAGCCACGGCCGGCCCGGCGCTGCTGATCTGCGCCGGCATCGTGACCTGCTACATCCTGGCCGGCCTCTTCGGCATCGCCATCGCCACGACCGCCATGCTGGCGCTCGCGGGTATGATCGTTGCCCTCGATGCCTACGGCCCGGTCACCGACAATGCCGGCGGCATTGCCGAAATGGCCGGCCTGCCGAAGGAAGTGCGCAAGAACACCGACGCGCTCGACGCGGTCGGCAACACCACCAAGGCCGTGACCAAGGGCTACGCCATTGCGTCGGCCGGCCTCGGTGCGCTGGTGCTGTTCGCAGCCTACACGTCGGATCTCGACTACTTCATCGCGCAGGGCAAACTGGGCATCAAGTCGGTCGATTTCTCGCTCAAGAACCCGTACGTCGTGGTCGGCCTGCTGGTCGGTGGCCTGCTGCCGTACCTATTCGGCGGCATGTCGATGCTGGCCGTCGGTCGCGCCGCCCAGTCGGTGGTCGAGGAAGTCCGCCGGCAGTTCAAGGAGAAGCCCGGCATCATGGCGGGCACGGATCGGCCGGACTACGGCCGTGCCGTCGACATGCTCACCAAGTCGGCGATCAAGGAGATGATGATCCCGTCGCTGCTGCCGGTGCTGTCGCCGATCGTGCTGTTCTTCGTGATCTCGGCGATTGCCGGTCGCTCCGATGCCTTCGCGGCGGTCGGCGCCATGCTGCTCGGCGTGATCGTCACCGGTATCTTCGTCGCCATCTCGATGACGGCGGGCGGCGGTGCCTGGGACAACGCCAAGAAGTACATCGAGGAAGGCCATTTCGGTGGCAAGGGATCCGACGCCCACAAGGCGGCGGTGACCGGCGACACCGTCGGCGATCCGTACAAGGATACGGCGGGCCCCGCGGTCAATCCGATGATCAAGATCGCCAACATCGTGGCGCTGCTGCTCCTCGCCGTCCTGGCGCACTGAGCAGGGACAGGAACCTCAAAAGGAAAAGCCCCGGTCGCAGGACCGGGGCTTTTTCTTTTTGCGGTAAGCGGTGAAACGTCAGATGCCGCCGGTCGTCGGCGCGCCCGGGGCGGTTTCCTTCTTCGGCCCGCTGAAGCGGCCGACATTGCCCAGGACCTGCTCGAGGATCGTGAGCTCCTTGCCGGACGTCGGCGTGATGCGCTGGACCATCTGGATGTCCTGCGCATCCTTCAGGTTATAATTCTTGATGGCATCGATGCGGCCCGAGTCGTTGAACGTGACCTGCATCACCTTCTGCTCGACGATCCGGGGCTTCGTGTAGGCCCAGTACACCTGGGTCTCGCTGATGTAGTACCAGATGTTCGGATTGAAGGTGGCGACCGCGGAGGGAGATCCGATCAGGCGGACGACGTCCTCGCGGCTTTGCGCGCCGACTTCGAGTTTCTCCACCGAACCGGGCGTCGCGGCGAAGCCGCGCTGGTCTACGGTGTCCTCGCAGCCGCTCACGGTGAGGGCGGCGGAGACGGCAAGTACGCCAACGAGGGCGAGCGGGGCGGTGCGACGCATGGACTGCTTCTTGGCTTTGCGGGAAGAGGGACTGCAAGATGTCGTGATGAAGGGGCGGGGTCAACCTGTCGCTCTGTGACGAGTTGGGGAGGAGTTGGTCGTGTTCCGCCGCCGCAAACCCGAGGACGATTTCGCCGCCGCCGTTTACAAGCGCGTGGGAGAGCAGGCGCGCTCGGCCGAGCTGTTCGAGGCGTGCGGCATTCCCGACACGCTGGATGGCCGCTTCGATGCGCTGGCGCTGCACGCCGCGCTGATGATCGACCGCCTGCGGCGAGAGCCCGATGGCGAGGTGCTTGCCCAGGCCTTCTTCGACGCCATGTTCAAGCATCTCGACCTGACGCTGCGCGAGATCGGGATCCAGGACCTGGGTGTCGGCCGCCGCATCAAGATCATGGCGGAAGGGCTGCACGGCCGGGCACTGGCCTATCGCGCGGCGCTGGGCGACGACGGGCCCACGCCTCTTGCCGAGGTCTTGCGCCGCAACGCCTATGGCGGTAGGTCGCCGGAGGATCCGCAGCAGGTCGCCAGATTAGAGGCCCATGTCCGCGAATACGCCCGATCGCTTTCGGCAACGGCCCGCAACGATTTGATAAAGTGATTTAACAAAATGTCACAAGGCACTGAAAAAACGGAAAAATCGGAAATAGAGCGGCTTGTCGACCTCGAAAAACTGGGCCCGGCCGGCACGGCGCTCGAGATCACGACGAGCGAGAGCGAGCGGGCGGCACTGGTCAAGCGATTCGGCTTCCTCGGCCTGCCGGCGTTTTCGGCGCGGATGACCGTCGATCGCAAGCCGGGCGGGCGGATCGTGGTGGAGGGGCGCCTCAAGGGCCGGGTCGTCCAGGCCTGCATCCTCAGCCTCGATCCCGTGACCCAGGAGCTCGACGATGCCTTCCGGCTGGTTTTTGCAGAGGATGTGGACGAAGAGCGCGATCCCGAGAGCGGGGAGGCATTGCTGAATGCCAACGGAGACGCGCCCGAGCCCCTCACCGGGAATATGCTCGATGTCGGCGAAATCGCTGCCGAACAACTGTCCCTGACGGCGGATCCCTATCCCCGGCGACCGGGCATCAAGCTCGAAGACGTGCTGCCCAAGACCAAGGGCGGCGCCCGGCGGGCTGCGCCCGAGCCGCGCCGGCATCCGTTCGCCGGCCTGGCGGCCCTGAGGGACAAGCCACGGCGCGACCGCTAAACTGTTGCGGTCGTGAAACGTTTTGGCTAGAGAATGCCGCCCGCCGCGCCTGTAGAGCGCGGCTGCAGCTTTTTTGGGGGCACGCCCTGCTTGCGAAAGCGGGTAGAGCCCTCGTCCTGGAGATCGTCATGGCAGTTCCCAAGAAAAA
>LSKJ01000253.1 GCA_001557035.1 Rhodospirillaceae bacterium CCH5-H10
GGAAGGGCCTGCTGCTGCGCCACCTCGAGCGCCACAAGCGGTATCCGGCTGAGGCGCAACGGGCGCGACACGAGGGCGTGACCTACGTGCGCTTCACGATGAGCCGGGACGGCCGCGTGATCGCCGCGCGCATCGAGCGTGCCTCGGGGCACGCCGCGCTCGACAATGAAGGTCTCGCTCTGCTGCAGCGCGCCCAGCCGCTGCCGCCACTGCCGCAGGACCAGCCGGGCGAGAGCCTGGAGATCGTGGTGCCGATCCAGTTCTACCTGAGGCGATGAGGGATGGATCGGCTGGAGGCGCTCTGCCGCGAACGCGGCGTCCGATTGACCGAGCAGCGCCGCCTCGTGCTCGAGGTGCTGGAGGCCGCGACCGATCATCCCTGCACCTTCGAGATCCATCGCCGGGCTTCCGCCGGACGCCCGATCGGAGTCGCCACGGTCTATCGCGCCCTCAACAGCCTCGCGAATGCGGGCCTGGTCACGCGGCACGTTTTCCAGGACGGGAAGGTGCGATACGAGCGTGCGGGCGTAACCCCGCATCCCCACCTGATCGACGTCGTGACAGGCGAGATCGTCGAAGTGACGAACGACGGCGGTCTCGCACGTCTGTTGGAGAGGGAAGCTGCTCGTCGCGGCTTCTGGCTGCGGAGCTACCGGTTGAGGTTGTTCGGGCGAAGGGTGGCCCCGGCGGATTGATTTTCGGGCCGACGGCGCATATAGGATTGAGAACCATTCGCATCCGCAGGTTCTCTTGGCGCCGCCCGACCCGTCTCTCTCCCTCTATATCGAGCACCGGGAAGACCTCGTTAACTATGCGAGCCGGCTGCTGCAGCAGGACCGCTCGAGGGCCGAAGATGTCGTTCAGGAGGCCTGGATCCGCCTCTCGTCCCGCCACGGCCGCGGCGCGGAGATCCTCAATCCGCTGAACTACCTGTATTCGATCGTGCGCAATCTCGCGTTCGACGCCCTGAACCGCCGGTCGCGCGAAACGGTCGACGACACGACGCTGGCGCCCTACGACGCGATCCCCCACGAACAGCCGTCCGCCGAGGACGTCGTCTTCCATCGCGACCGGCTGCAGGTGCTCGCGGAGGCGATCGCCGAACTGCCGGAGCGCACGCAGGTCGCCTTCCGCATGTACCGGCTCGAGGAGAAGACGCTGCAGGTGATAGCCGACCATCTCGGCATTTCCGTCGCCCGGACCTTCCAGCTGGTCCGCGACGCCGGCGCGCACGCCACGCGGCGCCTGCTGGCCCGGTCGGGCGCCTCGAACGACCGGAAATAAACTGGATTGCGCCATTCAAAATGGTGCATCCGAAACGCTCTAAGGAATGGGGCCCCGCTGCGGGGACACCCGCAACGGGGATGGAACGGCGTGGACGCATCCACAGGCGAACTGGACGCCGCGATCGAGCGGGCGATGGAGTGGCTGCTCCGCCGTGAAATGGCGCCCGGGGATGCGGACCTCGAACGCGACTTCCGGCGGTGGCTGGCCGAGGCCGAGTTGCACCGCAAGGCCTACGAGGCGGTGCAGTCGACCTGGGCGGAGTTGGGTCGGCTTCCCGCGCCAGTGCGTGAGGCGCCCGCCAACGTCGTCGCCCTGCCGGCCCGGCAACCTCGTCGCAGGCGGTGGTACGCCGCGGCGGCGGCGCTCGTTGCCGCCTGCGTGCTGATCGCGGCATTCCCGTCGCTCCATCGGTCCCTGATCGCCGACCATGAAACCGGTGTCGCCGAACTGCGCGACGTGAGCCTGCCCGACGCCAGTGTCGTGCAGCTCGATGCCGGCAGCGCCATTGCCGTCGACTACCAGGACGGCGAGCGGCGCGTCACGCTTCTGGCCGGCCAGGCATTCTTCCGCGTCGCGCGCGACGCACAGCGGCCATTCTCCGTCCTCGCGGGCGACGTCTCGGTCGTCGTCACGGGAACCTCCTTCAGCGTGGCGAAGACGCGCACGACGATCGACGTCGCGGTACAGACCGGCAGTGTCGAGGTGCTGCGCCGCGGCCAACGGGAAGGTGATCCGCTCACCGTCGGAGATCGGCTCGTGGTCGACCGGACGAGCCAGGCGGTGCATCGCGAGAGGCTGGCGCCGGAGCAGGTGGCGTCGTGGAGACAGCGCCGGCTCGTCGTCGTCGGCACCTCGTTCGGCGACATCGTCGAGACGCTCGGCCGCCATCTGCCGGGTATGGTCTTCGTGCGCGACGGCGCGTTGAACCGGCAGGAGATCACCGGCGTCTTCGACCTCACGCAGCCGATCGAGGCGTTGCGCACGCTGGCGCTGTCGCAGAACGCGACCGTCACGGAAGTGACGCCGTACCTGCTGGTCGTCTCGCGGCGCTGATCCACCGTCGTCTTTTTTTCGACACGCCCTTCAAATCTGCAACGCCTGTCCAGTCATGGTTGGGAGGGCGTGAGCGATTCCGGCTTGCGCGAATCTTGTTCCGTGACCCGCCGGCAACGGACGTTTTGGGGAGAGGTCCGTGTTTTCCAGACGATCGACGCCGCGTCGTGCGAACGCAATCGTGGCTGCCGTTGTCGCCGCAGGTTCGTTTGCCGCTTTCGATGCGCCGGCGCGGGCCCAGACCGCATCGGAGCAGGCTCAGGCGGCTCCCGCCGCGACCTTCGACATCCCCGCGCAGCCGCTCGCCCAGGCGCTGACCACTCTCGGCCAGCAGGCGGGCTTGCAGTTCGCCGTGACGGCGTCGGTCGTCGCCGGCAAGACCAGCACGCCGGTCGCGGGTGCGATGACGGCGGAGCAGGCGCTGCGCCTCATGCTGTCCGGCACGGGCATCTCCTATCGCTTCACTTCGCCCACGTCGGTGACGATTACGGGCGCACCGGACACGAGCGGCGCGCTGCAGCTCGATCCCATCCAGGTCCAGGGTGCTTTCATCGTGCCGCCACAGGCGATGATCGACAACGCGCCGCCGGCCTATGCAGGCGGGCAGGTGGCGACCGGCGGCCAGCTCGGCCTGCTCGGCAACCGTACGGTGATGGACACGCCGTTCAACCAGACCAACTACACGGCGAAGAAGGCGCAGGACCAGCAGGCCAAGACGGTTCGCGACGTGTTGATCGACGATCCTTCGGTGAGGGTCACGCGCGGCGACACCAGTCCCGGCTCCGATGCCGTGAAGATCCGCGGCTTCAGCGTCGATAACGGCGATTTCTCGTATGGCGGCCTCTACGGCATGCTGCCGAGTTCGTCGATCATGGCGGAGACGGCCGAGCGCATCGAGGTGCTGAAGGGGCCGAGCGCACTGCTGAACGGCATCCCGCCCTTCGGCTCGATCGGCGGCAACGTCAACGTCGTTCCCAAGCGCGCACCCAACGAGGACCTGACGCAGGCGACGGCGAGCTACATCTCGGGAAGCCAGTTCAGCGGGCACGTCGATTTCGGCCGCCGCTACGGCGAGGACAAGCAGGTCGGCGTGCGCTTCAACGGCGTGTTCAGGGCCGGGCAGACCGACCTGCAATACAATGCCGACCAGCGCGCGCTTGCGTTGCTAGGCCTCGATTTCCGCGGCGAGCGCCTGCGCCTGTCCGCCGACCTTGGATTCCAGAATCAATACATCTCCGGAGTCACGCCGTACCTCTCGCTCGCGGCGGGCGTGCAGCTTCCGTACGCACCGAACGTGCGCAACAATCCGACCGCGCAGCCCTGGGGCTACCAGGATCGCAGGGATGCTTTCGGCGTCGTCCGGCTGGAAATGGACATCACCGAGAACGTCACGCTCTACGCGTCGGCCGGCGCGCATGATTTCCGGCTGGGCGGCCTCTACTCGCCGGCCACGACGATCACCAACTTCAACGGCGCGGCCACGGCGCTCGGGGTCTTCAACCTCAGCCAGTACACGACGACGCTGACGGCGCAGGGCGGCGTGCGTGCGCGCTTCAACACGGAGTCGGTCAACCACGAACTCGCACTCACCGCCTCGACGCTGCAATCGTCGAACGGGCAGGTCAACGTCTCGCAGCCCGTCGGCTTCGCAACCAACATCTACAATCCGACGCTGATCGCGCGGCCGAACATCCCGACCCCGGCGGCCAACAAGACCTCGACTTCCGGCTTCAACAGCCTGGGTATCGCCGACACGATCTCCTCGCTGAACAACCGGGTCCAGCTCACCGCCGGCCTGCGCGCCCAGAACGTACAGTCCGCCAACTTCAATGCCATCACCGGCGCGCTCACCACCAGCTACGACCAGACCGTCATCAGTCCCGCCGTGGCGCTGGTCGTGAAGCCGCTGGAGAACGTCTCGCTCTACGGCAACTACATCCAGGGACTGCAGCAGGGCACGGTGGTGCAGGCGCCGTTCGCCAATGCCGGCACGATCCTGCCGCCGTTCGTGTCGAACCAGCTCGAGGTCGGCGTCAAGGTCGACTGGGGCAAGTTCACGACGACGGCGTCTCTGTTCCAGATCACGCAGCCCAGCGTCGTCACGAACACGACGACCAACACCCAGAACGTCAACGGACAGCAGGTGAACCAGGGCCTGGAACTGAATTTCTTCGGCGAGGTCGCCAAGGGATACCGGCTCCTCGGCGGCGCCATGTTCCTCAATCCGAGGCTGACCCAGACGCAAGGTGGTCTCAACAACGGCCTGATCGCGCCCTTCACGCCGCAGTTCACGATGAACCTGGGCGGTGAAGTCGATCTGCCTTTCGTGCGCGGACTCACCCTGGCAGCCCGGGCAATCTACACCGGCCAGCAATACATCGACGCGACGGGACCGCAACGCGTGATGCCGCAATGGACGCGCTTCGATCTCGGCGCCCGCTACGCGTTCGAGAATCCCGGCGCCAAGGGGAAGATGCTGGTCGCACGATTCGACGTCGACAACGTGCTCGACGCCAACTACTGGGCCGGCAGCAACCAGACCGCGACCTTCATGTTCCTGGGCGCAC
>LSKJ01000254.1 GCA_001557035.1 Rhodospirillaceae bacterium CCH5-H10
ACGGCTCGGGGGCTCGCCCGCCAGGCCACGATGGATCCTGGCGATGGAATTGACCTGTGAGTCGATAGATGCGCACCAAGCATACGTTTCGTCTGCCGCCCGATCTGGGGCTGAAGCTTGCCGACTATGCGTTGCGCAAACGCGTGCCGCAGGCCCATATCGTGGAGACCGCACTCGCCTCGTTCCTGTCGCCGGATGCGTCCGAAAGGCTGGAGGGAGCGCTCGGCCGTCGCTTGGACCGGCTCGTTCGACAGGTCGAGCGTCTGGAGCGCAATGTCACGATCTCGAACGAGGCGCTGGCGCTCTTCGTGCGCTTTTGGCTGACCACCACGCCGTCTTTGCCTGACGGCGCACAGCAGGCCGCGCAAGCCAAGGGCCGCGAACGCTACGAAGGTTTCGTCGATGCTCTGGGCCGGCGCCTGGCGAAGGGACGGACGCTCTCGGATGAGATCTCGCGGGACATCGGGCCAGACGAGGGCGCGGAACGCGACTCGCCCAAGGAGCCTGTTTAGCGATCCCGCTCATTCGCACGCCTTTCTACGCCAGATCACTACGATCCATCGGTTGTTGTTGCGTCGAGCCTGTTGCTGCTTCTTCTAATCGACCCCGTTCCATGGCCGCTGCTTGCGGCCCTGCATCCCGGGGTGACGATGACGATTCATTCCTTTCAGGCAGAGGTCATTTCTCGGGGCGCGCGGATGCTCCGCACCGCGCTCGGACCCGCGATCGCAACCTGGCTCGAAGACCCGTCCGTCGTCGAGGTGATGCTCAACCCCGACGGTCGGCTCTGGATCGACCGGCTGTCGACCGGCCTGGCCGAGACGCAGGAGAGACTGGCAGCCGCCGAAGGTGAGCGCATCGTGCGGCTGGTCGCCCACCATGTCGGCGCCGAGGTTCATCCCGCCAGTCCGCGCGTATCGGCCGAGTTGCCCGAGACGGGTGAGCGGTTCGAGGGGCTGCTGCCGCCCGTTGTCGCGGCGCCCACCTTCGCGATCCGCAAGCCCGCGGTCGCAGTCTTCACCCTCGACGATTACGCCGGGGCGGGCACCATGACGATGGGCGAGGCCGAGGCACTCCGACGGGCCGTTGCCGACCGCCGCAACATTCTCGTGGCCGGTGGCACTTCGACCGGCAAGACGACGCTCGCCAACGCGCTCCTGGCCGAGGTGGCAAAAACGACCGATCGGGTGGTGCTGATCGAGGACACCCGCGAACTGCAATGCCGCGCCGCCAACCTCGTCGCCTTGCGTACGAAGGACGGCGTGGCGTCGTTGTCCGAACTGGTGCGTTCGTCCCTGCGGCTGCGGCCCGACCGCATCCCGATCGGCGAGGTCCGAGGCGCCGAGGCGCTCGACCTTCTGAAGGCCTGGGGCACCGGCCATCCCGGCGGCATCGGCACCATCCACGCCGGATCGGCGATCGGGGCGTTGCGGCGTCTCGAGCAGCTTATCCAGGAAGCCGTCGTCACGGTGCCCCGCGCCCTGATTGCAGAGACGATCGACATCATCGCCGTGCTGTCGGGTCGCGGGAGTGCCCGTCGGCTGACGGAACTCGCCCGCGTCGAGGGCCTCGGCGCCAGCTCGGACTACGCCCTTTCACCTGCAGGAGAACGCCAATGAATCGCCTAGTCATCCGTCGTGCCGTAGGACCGGTCGCGATCTCGTTGTTGAGCATGGTGATCTACTCTTCGGCAGCCTATGCGGCGGGCTCCAGCATGCCATGGGAGCAGCCGTTGCAGCAGGTCCTGCAATCGGTCGAAGGGCCGGTCGCCAAGATCGTCGCGGTAATCATCATCATCGTCACCGGTCTCACCCTGGCGTTCGGCGACAGCTCCGGTGGATTTCGGCGCCTGATCCAGATCGTGTTCGGCATCTCGATCGCCTTTGCCGCCTCGAGTTTCTTCCTCTCCTTCTTCTCCTTTGGCGGGGGGGTCTTGGTCTAATGACCGAACCCGTTCCCGGCTTCGTGGTGCCGCTCCACCGCGCTCTGACCGAGCCGATTCTGCTGGGCGGTGCGCCGCGCTCGATCGCGATCCTCAACGGCACACTGGCGGCGGCGATCAGCCTGGGACTGCGACTGTGGGTCGCCGGTCTGCTGATCTGGCTCATCGGTCACGGGCTGGCCGTCTGGGCGGCCAAGCGCGACCCGCTCTTCGTCGAGGTGGTGCGTCGCCACCTGCGCATCCCGGGCCGGCTCGGCGTCTGAGGGGACTGTCATGATTAATCTTGCCGAATACCGAAACTCGGCTACGCGCCTCGCCGATTTCCTGCCGTGGGCAGCGCTCGTCGCTCCCGGCATTGTCCTGAACAAGGACGGCTCGTTCGAGCGGACCGCGCGGTTCCGCGGTCCCGACCTCGATTCGGCGGTGCCGGCAGAGCTGGTCGGCGTCGCAGGACGGTTGAACAACGTCCTGCGTCGACTTGGATCGGGCTGGGCCCTGTTCGTCGAAGCCCAGCGGCAGCCTGCCAGTATCTACCCGGAGGGAAGGTTTCCGGACGCGGCATCGGCGCTGGTCGACGCGGAGCGAAAGGCGGCCTTCGAGGAAGAGGGGACGCATTACGAATCGGCCTATTACCTGACGTTCCTGTATCTCCCAC
>LSKJ01000255.1 GCA_001557035.1 Rhodospirillaceae bacterium CCH5-H10
GCCGACCCGTGTCGTGTCCAGCGACGAATTCCTGCCGATCCCGCAAACCCCGGCACAGAAGCGCGTCGAGGCGCGCATGAACGCGCTGGCCGACGAGTATGGGCCGAAGAACGGCCTGTCGCGCCGCCGCTTCTTCCAGACCGCTGCCGGCATGGCGACGGCCTTCGTCGCGATGAACGAGATCTACGGGCCGCTCTACGGCGCCTCGCCGGCCGAAGCGAAGAGCGTCGATCTCGCACAGGCGCGGGCCGACGGCTTGAAGGATCAGTTCGTGATGGACGTGCACACGCACTTCCTGCGCGATGATACGCGGCTGGCGGGCTTCGTGCGCGGCCGCGAGGCGGTGGGCAAGGCGGGCTGGAATCCCGGCCTCGTCGACAAGCCGCAGACTCTCGACGACCTCAAGTATCCGAACTGGTTCAAGGAGATCTATCTCGACAGCGACACCAAGGTGGCGCTGCTCAGCGGCTCGGCCTCGGAGGATCCGCGCGACTGGTTCCTGACCAACGAGATGAAGGCCGAGGCGCGCGCGAAGGTGAACAAGGCGGCCGGCTCGAAGCGTTGCCTGTCGCACGCCATCTTCACGCCGGGCTACGACGGCTGGATGGACGAGGTGGACAAGTGCATCGCGACGCTGAAGCCCGATTCCTGGAAGGGCTACACGGTCGGCGACAACACCAACAAGGACCTGGCGCGCCATCCCTGGCGCATGGACGACGAGAAGCTGGTCTATCCCTTCTACGAGAAGATCGTGAAGGCGGGCTACGACATCGTCTGCGTCCACAAGGGCCTCTATCCGCCGTCGGTGTCGCAGCGCTGGCCGCATCTCACGCCGTACGCGACGGTCGACGACGTCGGCAAGGCCGCCAGGGACTGGCCGCAGATCCGCTTCGTCGTCTACCACTCGGCCTTCCGCTGGACCGGCGCGCCGGGCGCTTCGGCCGCCGGCTACGACCAGTTCGAGAAGACCGGCCGGGTCGACTGGACCACCGACCTCGCGGAGATTCCCGCGAAGTATGGCGTCAGCAACGTCTACGCCGACCTCGGTCAGATCTTCGCCCAGACGACCGTGACCGAGCCGCGCCTCTGCGCGGCGTTGATGGGCATGCTGATCAAGGGCATGGGCGCGGACCATGTCGTGTGGGGCACCGACGCCGTCTGGACCGGCGCGCCGCAATGGCAGATCGAGGCGCTGCGCCGGCTCGAGATTCCCGAGGACATGCAGAAGAAGTTCGGCTTCGCCCCGCTCGGCAGCGCCGACGGTTCGGTGAAGCGCGCGATCTTTGGCGAGAATTCGGCGAAGATGTACAAGTACGACATCAAGAAAGCCGCCTGGCGCGACGACCGCTTCGCCGCGATCAAGTCGGACTACGAGCGCGCCGGACGTGAGCCGTCGAACCTGCGCTACGGGTTCGTCGTTCCGAGTTAGGAAGAGCTCTGTCAATGGAGCGCGCCACTCCAGTGGCGCTCATGAATCCGAGCGCCACTGGAGTGGCGCGCTCCAATGATCAATTGAAGATCGACGGATCGATCAGCGGCCTCCCGCGCGGGCGGGCGGCTTCGGGGCGGTCGCATTTCTGGAACCGGCCGCGGCCGGCCGAGCCGCTCATGCGGCCCTCGTCCATCACCACCTCGCCGCGCGACAGGGTCATCACCGGATAGCCGGTGAGCTCGCGTCCTTCGTAGGGTGTGTAGTCGCAATTGTGGTGGAGGATCGAGTTGGTGAGGCTCACCTTCCGCTCGGGATCCCACAGCACGATGTCGGCATCCGAGCCGACGGCGATCGTGCCCTTGCGCGGATGCAGGCCGTAGATCTTGGCGGCATTGGTCGAGCTCAGCGCCACAAACTGCTGCAGGCTGATGCGGCCCTTGTTGACGCCCTCGGAGAACAGCAGCGGCAGCCGCGTCTCGACGCCCGGCACGCCGTTGGGGATCTTGCGAAAACTCTCGCGCGCGCCCGGCAGCTTCTTGCCACGCACATCGTCGAACTTGAAGGCGGCATGATCGGAGGACAGGACCTGGAAGGTATTGGCCGAGAGGCCGGTCCAGATATGCTCCTGGTTGTCGGTGCCGCGCGGCGGCGGCGAGCAAACGCACTTGGCGCCTTCCTCGCCGGGCTTCTCGAAATCCTCTTCGCTCAGGAACAGGTATTGCGGGCAGGTCTCGCCATAGACACGCAGGCCGCGCGCCTGGGCGCGCTGGATCTCGTGCATCGCTTCCTTGGCCGAGACATGGACCAGCAGCATCGGCACGTCGAGCAGTTCGGCCAAAGAGATTGCGCGGTGCGTGGCCTCGCGCTCGACCACGAAGGGACGCGAGGTCGCGTGGAACTTGGCGGCGGTCATGCCTTTCAGCTCCAGCCGCTCGGTCAGCCACGTAATGCAGTCGGAGTTTTCCGCATGGATCATGAGCATCGCCTGCTCGCGGCGGGCGGCGGCCAGAGCGTCGAGCATCTCGCGGTCGGTGAGCTTCACGTCGTCGTAGGTCATGTAGACCTTGAACGAGGTGTAGCCGTCGGCGACCAGGGCGGTGAAATCCTGCCCCATGATCTTCTCGCTGGCGTCCGACAGGATCACGTGGAAGGCGTAGTCGATCAGCGACTTGCCCTCGGCGCGCTTGTGATACTTGTTCACCGCGTCGCGCAGCGGCTGGCCCTTGTTCTGGTAGGCGAAGGGAATGATGGTCGTGGTTCCGCCGGCTGCGGCGGCGCGGCTGCCGCTCTCGAAATCGTCGCAGAAGACCGATCCATCGGCCGTGTCCTGGTCGAAATGGACATGGGCGTCGATGCCGCCGGGAACCGCGATCCGTCCGGTGCCGTCGATCTCGCGACGGCCCTTGTCGAGCCGCTCGCCCAGGGCGACGACGCGTCCGCCGGCGATCCCGATGTCGCCCTTCACCACGTCCGAAGCCGTGGCAATCGTCGTGTTGCGGATGACGAGGTCGTACTCGGCCATTGATCCTCCCGGACGGCTGATTTGCCGGAAGTATAGCAAGTCCCGTGCCCACCTATCCCGGCGCCTCTTCGCCTAGACCCGGGACGCGGCCCGGTCCAAACTCACGGCAACAATATGGGAATCGCAATGAATCGCTGGGTTGGACCGCTGCTTTCCGTGCTGGCTGCCGCCGGTCTGTCCGCCGTCGCATTGGCGCAGACCGCGCCCATCAAGCCGGCCGTCGTCTTCAGTACCGGCGGCAAATTCGACAAGTCCTTCAACGAGGGCGTCTGGCAGGGCGCCGAGCGCTTCAAGAAAGAGGCGAACATCCCTGTCGCCGAGTTCGAGCCGAGCAACGAAACGCAGTTCGAGCAGGCGCTGCGGCGCTTCGCCCAGCGCGGCCAGGACCCGATCATCGCCGTCGGCTTCGCACAGGCGGTGGCGCTCGAGAAGGTCGCCAAGGAATTCCCCAACATCCATTTCACCATCATCGACAGCGTGGTGAATCTTCCCAACGTCCAGTCGGTGGTCTTCAAGGAGCAGGAGGGCTCGTTCCTGGTGGGCATGCTGGCGGCCATGGCCTCGAAGACCGGCAAAATCGGCTTCGTGGGCGGCATGGACATTCCGCTGGTGCGCCGCTTCCAGTGCGGCTTCGAGCAGGGCATCAAGTATGCCAATCCCAATGCCGAGCTGATCACCAACATGACCGGCACGACGCCGGCCGCGTGGAACGATCCCGGCCGTGGCGCGGAGCTGGCCAAGGGCCAGTTCGATCGCGGCGTCGACGTCGTCTATGCCGCCGCCGGCAGCACCGGGCTCGGCATCCTCCAGGCCACCAAGGATCGCGGCAAGCTGGGCATCGGCGTCGATTCCAACCAGAACCATCTCCATCCCGGCAACATGCTGACCTCGATGCTGAAGCGGGTGGATCTCGCGGCCTACGACAGCTTCAAGACCGCGCAGGCCAATCAATGGAAGGGTGGCGTGCAGGTGCTCGGCCTCAAGGAAGGCGGCGTCGACTGGGCGCTCGACAAGGACAACGAGAAGCTCATCACGCCGGAGATGAAGGCAAAGGTCGACGCGGCGAAGGCCGCCATCATCTCGGGCCAGATCGTCGTCCACGACTACATGAGCAACAATTCGTGCAAGAGCTGACGTCCGCCGCTGCCATCGAGCTGCGGGGGATCGACAAGTCGTTCGGCAGCGTGCACGCGGTGCGCGGCGTGTCGCTGCGCATCGAGCGCGGCAGCATCACCGGCATCGTGGGCGAGAACGGTGCCGGCAAATCGACCCTGATGAGCATCCTCTACGGGCTCTATCGCGCCGATGCGGGCGAGATCCGGGTCGAAGGGCGTCCGGTCGAGATGTCCTCGCCGCGCGATGCGATCGGACAGGGTATCGGCATGGTCCACCAGCACTTCATGCTGGTCGACAGTTTCACCGTGCTGGAGAACCTGATTCTGGGTGCCGAAGGCGGACCGCTTCTGGCCGGCGGGCTGGCGGCGGCACGGACGGAACTGGCGCGGCTGGCGCGCGAATATGGCCTCGCCGTCGATCCCGACGCGCGCGTCGCCGATCTCTCCGTGGGCGAGCAGCAGAGGGTCGAGATCCTCAAGGTCCTGTTTCGCGGCGCGCGGATCCTGATCCTCGACGAGCCCAGCGCCGTGCTCACGCCGCAGGAAACCGACCGGCTGCTGGAGATCCTCCGGGTGCTGCGCAACCGCGGCGTGACCGTCGTGCTGATCACCCACAAGCTGCGCGAGATCCTGAGCGTGACCGACAGGGTGATCGTGATGCGTCGCGGCGAGGTCGTCGCCGAGCGCGCGACCTCGAAGACCAGCGCCGAGGAACTCGCCGAGCTGATGGTCGGTCGCCAGGTGCGCTTCTCCTTCGACAAGGCGCCGGCCCGCGCCGGTGAGCCTCGCCTCGTGGCCCGCGCCCTGTCGCTGGTCGACGGCCGGCGCGTCCGCGTGCTCGACGACATCTCGTTCGAGGTTCGTGCCGGCGAGATCGTCGGCATCGCCGGCGTCTCGGGCAACGGACAGACCGAGCTTCTCCAGGTCCTTTCCGGCATCCGGCGGCCGACTGGCGGCACGCTTGAAGTCTGCGGTCGCAAGGTCGATGCGAACCATCCCGCCGACCCGGCCGAGATGCGCAACCTCGGCGTGGCGCACGTGCCGGAGGACCGGCAGCGGCAGGGGCTGGTGCCGGCGTTCCTCGCGTCCGAGACATCCATCCTGGGCTATCAGGATCGCGAACCCTTCTGTCACAACTACCTGCTCGACGGGCCGGCGGTCGGCAAGCATTGCGCCGAGCTGATGGAGCGGTTCGACGTGCGGCCGCGCACGCCCGGCCTGCTGTCGTCGAGCTTCTCCGGCGGCAACCAGCAGAAACTGATCCTGGCGCGGGAGATGGCGGGTCATCCCAGGTTGCTGCTGGTCGGCCAGCCGACGCGCGGCGTCGACATCGGGGCGATCGAATTCATCCGCCGCGAGCTGATCGCCAGCCGCGACGGGGGCTGCGCGGTGCTGGTCGTCTCGGTCGAACTCGAGGAGATCCTGTCGCTGGCCGATCGCATCCTGGTGATGTCGGGCGGGCGGATCGTGGGCGAGGTCGCGGCGGTCGACGCCGACGAGCGCACCCTGGGCCTGATGATGACGGGCGCGCGCACGGCATGAGCGCGGCCCGCCGTCCGCTGCCCGGCTGGGTCGAGATCGGACTGCTGCCGCTCGCCAATGTCGCGATGGCATTCCTCCTGGTCGGGCTGATCGTGGAGCTGATCGGCGCCGATCCGCTGCAGGCTCTGAAGCTGCTGGTGCTGGGGGCCGTGGGCTCCTCGGAATCGATCGGCTACACGCTCTACTACGCCACCAACTTCATCTTCACGGGGCTGGCCGTCGCGGTCGCCTTCCATGCCGGCCTGTTCAACATCGGCGGCGAGGGCCAGGCCTATATCGGCGGGCTGGGCTGCGGCCTCGCCGTGCTGGCGCTCGATCGCTACCTGCCGGGCCTGCTGATGATCCCGGTCGCCATCCTTGCCTCGGCGGCCTTTGGCGCCGCATGGGCCGCGATCCCCGCCTGGATGCAGGCCTGGCGCGGCAGCCACATCGTCATCACCACCATCATGTTCAATTTCGTGGCCTCGGCCCTGATGGTCTACATGATGGTGAACGTGCTGATCGCGCCGGGTTCGATGACGCCGCAGAGTCGCGGCTTTGACGCCTCCGCCGCGGTGCCGTCGATGCAGGCGGCGCTGCAATGGATCGGCATCGAGGTCACGCGATCGCCGCTCAACCTGTCGCTACTGCTGGCGCTGGTGGCGTGCGTCGGCGTCTGGATCTTCCTGTGGCACACGCCCTGGGGCTACGGGCTACGCACCATGGGGCACAATCCGGAAGCCGCCCTCTATGCCGGGACCAATCTCAAGCGCATGACGATGCTCGCCATGTGCCTGTCCGGCGCGCTGGCCGGCGGCGTGGCGGTGAACGAACTGCTGGGCGTGCATCACCGGCTCGTGCTCGACTTTGCCGCCGGCTACGGCTTCACCGGCATCGCCGTCGCGCTCATGGGCCGGGGCCATCCGCTGGGCATCGTGCTGGCGGCATTGCTGTTCGGCGCGTTGCAGCAGGGCGGGGCAGAACTCGCCTTCGAAGTCCCGGCGATCACGCGCGAGATGGTGGTGGTGATCCAGGGTCTGGTGATCCTGTTCTCGGGCGCGCTCGTCCACCTGCCGCGGCCGTGGCTGCAGGCGCTGTTCGCCAGGAAGGGCTGAGGTGGAAGAGGCGCTCACCCTCGTCGTTGCGACGCTCGCCGCCACCCTGCGCGTGGCGACGCCGCTGGTCCTCTGCGCCATGGGCGGCCTGTTCTCGGAGAAGAGCGGCATCATCGATGTCGGCCTCGAGGGCAAGATGCTGATGGCGGCCTTCTTCGCGGCGGCCACGGCGGCGGTTACCGACTCGGCCTGGATGGGTGTCGGCGCCGCGATCCTGGCCGCCGAGGTGCTGGCGCTGCTGCACGGCTTTGCCTGCATCACCCATCGCGGCAACCAGGTGGTGAGCGGCATCGCCCTCAACATCCTGGCGATGGGCCTCACCGTGGTGCTGGGCACGGCCTGGTTCGCGCGCGGCGGACAGACGCCGCCGCTGAGCCCCGGCGAGCGGCTCAATCCGATCTTCTTCCCGGTCGCGGGCGACAATGTCCTGGTCTACGTCGCGCTGCTCTCGGTCCCCTTCGCCTGGTGGCTGATCGAACGCACGCGCTTCGGTCTGCGGCTGCGCGCGGTAGGCGAGATGCCGCTGGCGGTCGATGCCGCCGGCATTTCCGTATCCTGGCTGCGCTACCGCGCGGTGCTGCTGTGCGGCCTGTGCGCCGGGCTGGCGGGCGCCTATCTCTCGATCGCCCAGAATGCGGGCTTCAGCCGCGACATGACGGCCGGACAGGGGTTCATCGCGCTGGCGGCCATCATCTTCGGGCGCTGGCGGCCGTTTCCCGCCTTCGGCGCCTGCCTCGCCTTCGGCCTGCTCGATTCGATCGCCATCCGCCTGCAGGGAGTCAAGCTGCCGGGCATCGGCGAAGTTCCGGTGCAACTGATCCAGGCCATGCCCTATCTTCTCACCCTGTTCCTGCTGGCCGGGTTCATCGGCCGTACCGTCGCGCCCAAGGCGGCCGGCGTGCCCTACGAGAAGGAGCATTGAGATGGACGACCTTCTCCATCTGGCTCGGCGCATGATGCTGCGGGCCCATGCGCCGTACTCGAAATTCCATGTCGGCGCCGCGCTGCGCGCGGAGGACGGCTCGATCCATGGCGGCTGCAACGTCGAGAACGCCGCCTATCCGCAGGGGCTTTGCGCCGAGGCGGGCGCCATCGCGGCGCTGGTCGCGTCGGGCCACAGGCGCATCCTCGAATGCGTTGTGATCGGCCCCGGACCGGAACTCATCACGCCCTGCGGCGGCTGCCGGCAGAAGCTGCGCGAGTTCGCGTCCGACGATGTGCCCATCCATCTCTGCGGTCCCGACGGGCTGCATCGTACGGTGACGCTGGGTCAACTCCTGCCGATGTCCTTCGGCCCGCACCATATCGCAAAGCCATGAACGACGTTCTCGAACGCGCCGCACCGGGCTTCCGGCCGAAGGTCGCCCTCATCCTCGGCTCCGGGCTCGGCAGCTTCGTGGAAGAGGTGACGGAGATCGCCACCATTCCCTATGCCGACCTGCCGGGCTTCCCGCGGCCGACGGTCGGTGGTCATGCCGGCCGCCTGGTGCTGGGCCACGTTGGCCCCACGCCCGTCGCGGTGATGCAGGGCCGGGCGCATTACTACGAGCGCGGCAAGGCCGACGAGATGCGGGGCGCCATCGACGCCGTCGCGAAGCTCGGCTGCGAGACCCTGCTGCAGACCAATGCGGCCGGCAGCCTGCGGCTCGACATGCCGCCGGGCTCGGTGATGGCGATCGGCGATCACATCAATTTCGCTGGCATCAATCCGCTGTTTGGTGTGGGGCCGGGCGACAGCCGCTTCGTCGACATGATCGATGCCTACGATCCGGCGCTGCGGGCCGGGCTCCTGGCGGCGGCGAAGGCGGCGAACGTGGTGTGCCACGAGGGCGTCTACATCTTCTTCAGCGGACCGAGCTTCGAGACCCCCGCGGAGATCCGCGCCGCCCGCGTGCTGGGCGCCGATGCCGTGGGCATGTCGACGGCCCCCGAAACCATTCTGGCGCGCCACGCCGGCCTCAAGGTGGCGGCGCTGTCGCTGATGACGAACTATGCCGCCGGGCTGGTGCCGGGCGTGCTGGCCCACGAACAGACGCTCTCGGTGGCGGCCGCCGCGGCCGGCAAGGTGCGCCTGCTGCTGCGGACCTTCCTGGAGCGGTACCCATGAGCCTGCTGCCGCAGGAGATCATCCGTCGCAAGCGCGACGGGCACGAACTCACGGCGGAGGAAATCGCCTTCGTCGTGCGCGGCATCCATGACGGCAGCCTGACCGAGGGCCAGGTCGCGGCCTTCGCGATGACCGTGTTCTTCCGTGGAATGACGGTGCCCGAGCGCGTCGCCCTGACCCTGGGCCTCGCGCGTTCGGGCCTGATGCTCGATTGGCGCGACCTCGACCTGCCGGGGCCGGTGCTCGACAAGCATTCGAGCGGCGGGGTCGGCGACAAGGTGAGCCTGATGCTGGCGCCCATCGTGGCGGCCTGCGGCGGCTTCGTGCCGATGATCTCCGGCCGCGGCCTCGGCCATACAGGCGGCACGCTCGACAAGCTCTCCGCCATCTCGGGCTACCGGACCCAACCCGACATCGACACGTTCCGCCGCGTCGTGCGCGAGGTCGGCTGCGCGGTGATCGGCCAGACCGACGATCTGGCGCCGGCCGACCGGCGGCTCTATGCGACGCGCGACATCAGCGGCAGCGTCGAATCGATACCGCTGCTGGTGAGTTCGATCCTCAGCAAGAAGGTCGCCGAGGGGCTCGACGGGCTGGTGATGGACGTGAAGTGCGGATCCGGCGCCTTCTGCGACACCGAGGACATGGCGCGCGATCTCGCGCGCAGCATCGTCGACGTGGCGAATCGGGCGGGACTGCCGACGGTCGCGCTGATCACCGACATGGACTCCGTCCTGGGCCGCGATGTCGGCAATGCGCTTGAGGTCGCCGAAACGGTCGCCTACCTCACCGGCGGCAGCGCCCGCGAGCCTCGCCTGCATGAAGTCACGATGGCGCTGGCGGCCGAGATGCTGGTCCTGGGCAAGCTGGCGGCTGATGCAGCAGAGGGCCGGGTAAAGGCCGAAGCGGTCCTGGCCGACGGCCGCGCGGCGGAGACCTTTGCCCGCATGGTCTCGGCGCTGGGCGGTCCCGACGACTTCCTCGAACACAGTTCCCGCTACCTCGGTCATGCAGCCGTCGTAAAACCCTGCACGGCCGAGCGATCCGGTCATGTCGTCGGCATGAATGCCCGGCAGGTCGGCATCGCCGTCGTGGCGCTGGGGGGCGGGCGCCGTCATGCCGACGATGCCATCGATCCGTCGGTCGGCCTCTCCGAGTTCGCCGCGGTCGGCCAGCACATCCGCAGCGGCGAGCCGCTCTGCCTCGTGCATGCCGCCGACGACGCCGATGCCGACGAAGCGGTTGCCCTGATACGGCAAGCGGTTCGTATCGATGACCGTCCGCCGCAGCCCCGGCCGGCGATCATGGAGCGGGTGGCTTTGTGATCGACCTCGACGCCTATGCGCGCGACGGCTTCGCGGTCCTGCCGGATTTCGCCACGGAATCCGAGTGCGAGGCGCTCAGGGCACGCGCCGCCGAACTGGTCGCCGGGTTCCAACCCGGCTCCGCGCCCACCGCCTTCTCGACGCGGGATCAGGCGCATGCCCGGGATCGCTATTTCCGGGAGTCCGGCGGCGCCATCCGCTTCTTCGTCGAGGAGAAGGCAACCAGCCAGCTGAACAAGATCGGCCACGCCCTGCACGATCTCGATCCGGTGTTCGACCGCTTCTCGCGGCAGCCGCGTCTGGCTGTCCTGGCGGATGACCTTGGCCTGAAGGCACCGCTGCTGCTTCAGTCGATGTATCTCTTCAAGCAACCGCATGTCGGCGCCGAAGTCGGCTGGCACCAGGACGCCACGTTCCTGCGCACCGATCCGCCGAGCGTCACCGGCTTCTGGATCGCCCTCGACGACGCCGACCGGGACAATGGCTGCCTGATCGCCCTGCCGGGGGCCCATCGCGGTCCGCTGCGCCAGTGGTTCGGCTACCAGGACGGTGAACTCGTCACGCGGACGCTCGATGCCACGCCGTGGCCGGCCGTCGAACCGGTGGCGCTCGAAGTCCGGCGGGGCGCCCTCATCGTCCTGCACGGGCTGCTGCCCCATGCCAGCACCGCAAACCGCTCGTCGCGGCCGCGCCACGCCTACAGCTTGCACCTGATCGACGGTCGGGCCGATTATCCCGACGACAACTGGCTGCAACGCCCCGACCTGCCGCTCCGAGGATTCGCGTGATTCCCAAGGCCGAAATCCACTGCCACCTCGAAGGCTCGATCCCGCCGACGCTCGCCATCGAGTTGGCCGAACGCAACGGACTCGCCCTGCCGCCGAACCTGTTCGACGCGAAGGGCCACTATGCCTGGACGGATTTCTGGAGCTTCCTCCAGTCCTACGACCGCGTCTGCACGGTCCTGAAGACGGCGCGCGACTTTCGCGACGTGATCTACACCTACCTGGCCGGTGCGGCGGGCGAAGGCGCGGTCTATGTCGAGATGTTCTGCTCGCCCGAGCGGCCGGCCGCGCTGGGCATTTCCTACGCCGCCTGGCTGGCCGCGCTTGTCGAGGGCATCGACGATGCCGAGCGGGACTTCGGGATCGTCGGCCGCATCATCATCATCTGCATTCGCCATCTCGGGCCGGAGCGCGCCGACGCGATGGTCCACGCGATGATCGCCGAACCGCATCCCTATGTGGTCGGCTTCGGCATGGGCGGCGACGAGGCCAAGTTCGCCCCCATCGACTTTGCGCCGGCCTACCGGCACGCGCACGAGAACGGCTATGGCTGCACCGTCCATGCCGGCGAGGTGCTGGGGCCGGACAGCGTCCGGGCCTCGATCCGCGACCTGCCGGTGACGCGCATCGGGCACGGCGTTCGCTCGGCCGACGATCCGGCATTGATGGAGGAACTGGCGCGGCGCGGGATCGTCCTCGAAGTGTGCCCTGGCAGCAACGTGGCGCTTGGCCTCTATCCCGACCGGGCCTCGCATCCGCTGCCTCGACTGATCGCGGCGGGCGTGCGGGTCACGCTGAACTCCGACGA
>LSKJ01000256.1 GCA_001557035.1 Rhodospirillaceae bacterium CCH5-H10
GGCGCTGCGCCAGCGACACCGAGAACGGCCGACCCGAGGCCGTGAGCAGCCGGTCGAGCATCTCGAACTCGCTCTCGGGATTGGGCGTGTTGAAGTCGGAGATGAATTCGATCACACCGCGGCCGGCATCCTTCATGCCGAGCGCGATGCCGAGCAGCTCCTCCTCCGAGGCGCGCAGCGACGGCGTCGGATCGCCCTTCACGGTGCGATGGTTGAGCGTGCGCGAGGTCGAGAAGCCGAGCGCGCCGTCGCGCATCGCCTGGGCGGTGAGGGCTCGCATCTGCGCCACCTCTTCCGTCGTTGCCTCTTCCAGCCGAGCGGCGCGCTCGCCCATCACGAAGACGCGCAGCGCGCCGTGCGGGAGCTGGGCGCCGAGATCCATGTCGCGCGGCTTGGCGTCGAGCGCGTCGAGATACTGGCCGAACGATTCCCACGACCAGTCGAGTCCCTCGTCGAGGGCCGCGCCGGGAATGTCCTCGACGCCTTCCATCAATTCGATGAGGCGCTGGCGATCCTCGACCTTCACCGGCGCGAAGCCGACCCCGCAATTGCCCATCACCGCCGTGGTGACCCCGTGCCAGCTCGACGGCTGCAGGTAGGAATCCCAGGTGGCCTGGCCGTCATAATGGGTATGGATATCGACGAAGCCCGGCGTGACCAGAAGGCCCTTGCCGTCGATCTCCTCAGCACCCTGCCCGCTCACCTTGCCGACGGCGGCAATCCGGCCGTCCTTGACCGCCACGTCGGCTTCGCGAATCGCCGCACCCGTGCCGTCAGCCAGGTTGCCGCCGCGTACTACGAGATCGAAATCCGCCATGTTCGTTTCCTCCCGAATTTCGGGAATAGTAACGCAAGTGGCCGTCGATGAGAGATGAAACAGGACCGGCTGCTCGCCCTGCGATCCGATGAGGGCGCCTCACTCGATGGTGATGTTGCCGTCCCGCACGACCTTGCCCCATTTGCCGATCTCTTCGGTGACGAAGGTCGCGAAGCGTACTGTGGGCGCACCACCCGGCGCCGCCCCCTGCTCGAGCCAGACCTTCTTCAGGTCGGCCGCCGTGAACGCCTTTTCGACGGCTGCCTGCATTGCCGAGACAATGGCTGCATCGGTGCCGGCCGGTGCCCACAGCCCATACCACGACAGCGATTCGAAGCCCGCCAACCCCGCTTCGGCGGCCGTCGGAATGTCGGGAAAGGCCGGCGAGCGTTCGGCCGAGAACACTGCCAGCGCCCTCGCCTTGCCGCTGCGGATATAGGGCGCCGCACTGCCCAGCCCTTCGAAAACCGCCGTCACTTCGCCACTGATGAGGGCCGCCGTGGCGGGTCCCGAACCCTTGTAGGGAACGTGCGTCATGGTGGTGCCGGTCTTCGCATTGAAAATCTCGCCCGCGAGATGACGGGTAGTGCCAAGGCCGGCAGATCCGAAATTCGTCTTGCCCGGATTGGCTTTGCAATAGGCGATGAACTCCTGGAGCGTCTTCGCCGGGATGCCCGGATAGATCACCAGCACGTCGGGGACGGAAGCAACGCTCGTCACCGGCACGAGGTCCTTCTGCAGGTCGTACGGAAGCTGCTTGTAAGCGGTGACGGCAACGGCGTGGTGAACCGAACCGAGAAGAAAGGTGTAGCCGTCCGGCTTCGCCTTGGCGACGATCGCGGCGCCGACCGTGCCCCCGGCACCCGCACGATTGTCGATCACGACCTGTTGCCCCAGTTCCTGCGACAGCTTGGCGGCGAAGGGCTGGGCGAAGGTATCGGTCCCGCCACCGGGCGCGAAGGGAACGACCAGCGTGATTGTCCGGCTGGGCCAGGCCTGGGCCCGCACCGCGCCGGGCAGAAGAACGGCCGCGGCGGCCCCCGTCAGCACTGTCCGTCGTGCCGGCCCGTTCGTCCTGATCATCGCATTCCCTCCCTCGCTATGCCGTCCGCCTATTGGAAGGTCGTGACGGCTTCGTGACGGAAGCTTGCCATGTGCATGCGGCGCTGTCGCCGCACCGTCTAGTAGCCCGCCGGCCGGCCGCCGAAAGCAGCAGCCTTCTCCAACGCGGCCGCCGCACGCAGCAGCGTCTCCTCGTCGAAGGCGCGGCCGATCAACTGCAGGCCGAGCGGCAGCCCGTCCTTGTCCAGGCCTGCCGGTACCGAAATGCCCGGAAGGCCCGCCATCGAGGCCGGGATGGTGAACATGTCGTTGAGATACATGGTCACCGGATCGTCCATCTTGTCGCCCGCGGCAAAGGCCGCGGTCGGCGCCGTCGGCGTCAGCAGCACGTCGCACTTCTCGAACGCTTCCTTGAAGTCGCGGGCGATCAGGGCCCTGATCTGCTGCGCCTTCTTGTAGTAGGCGTCGTAGTAGCCGGCGGACAGCACGTAGGTTCCGATCAGGATGCGCCGTCGCGTTTCCTTGCCGAAGCCGGCGCCGCGGGTGTTCTCGTAAAGCTCGGTCAGGTCCTTGCCCGGGACGCGCTGCCCGAAGCGCACGCCGTCGTAGCGCGCCAGGTTCGACGAGCACTCCGCCGGGGCCACGATGTAATAGGCCGGCAGGGCATACTTTGTGTGCGGCAGCGAGATTTCGACCGGCTCGGCACCGGCCGCCTTGAGCATGTCCATGCCCCGGGCCCACAGCGCCACGATCTCCTCGGACGTACCGTCGACGCGATACTCCCTGGGGATGCCGACCTTCATGCCCTTGATATCCGGATCGCGCGCCGCCGCGGCGAAGTCCGGCACCGGCAGCGGTGCCGAGGTCGAATCCTTCGGATCGTGGCCCGACATGGCCTGCAGCATCAGCGCCGTGTCCTCGACGGTGCGGGCAAACGGGCCCGGCTGGTCGAGCGAACTCGCGAAGGCCACGACGCCCCAGCGCGAGCAGCGGCCGTAGGTGGGCTTCAGGCCGACGATGCCGCAGAAGGCCGCCGGCTGGCGGATCGAGCCGCCGGTGTCGGTGCCGGTGCTGCCCGGCACCATGTAGGCCGCGACGGCGGCCGCCGAGCCGCCGGACGAGCCGCCGGGCACCAGCTTGCGATTGTCGCCCTTGCGCTTCCATGGATTCTCGACGCCGCCGAAATGGCTGGTCATGTTGGAAGAGCCCATGGCGAACTCGTCGAGGTTGGTCTTGCCGACCATCACCGCGCCCGACTTCCACAGGTTCGCCGTCACCGTGCTCTCGTACTGAGGCACGAAGCCCTTGAGGATCTGCGACGCTGCCGTCGTCTGCACGCCCTCGGTGCAGAACAGGTCCTTGATCGCGAGCGGCACGCCTTCGAGCAGGCCCGCTTCGCCTTTGGCGCGGCGCGCGTCGGAGTCCCGGGCCATCTCGCGGGCCTTGTCCGTCGTCTCGGTGATGAAGGCGTTGAGCGCGCGATGCTCGTCGAGTTTCTTCAGGTGGGCATCCGCCACCTCGACAGCGCTCGCCTCTTTTTTGGCGAGCGTCGCGGAGAGCTGCGCGATGGTGAGATCGGTCAGGGACGTCATCGCCTACTCCACCACTTTCGGCACGGTGAAGTAGCCGCCGGCGTTCTTGTCCGACGGATCGATATAGACCGCGCCGCCCGGCGCGTTGGCGAGCACTTTCGCCGCGACGCCACCGTCGGTGACCTTGTCCGCACGCATCGGCAGCGTCACGTCCGAGACCGAAGACATCGGCTCGACGTTCTTCGTGTCGACTTCGTTCAGTTGCTCGATCCAGGCAAAAATGCCCGAAAGCTCGCCGGCCAACGGCGCGAGTTCTTCTTCGGGAACCTTGAGGCGGGCAAGCCGCGCGATACGCGCCACCGTGTCCTTGTCGAGCGACATCCAAACACTCCAAAACCGCTCAAAAACGGCATCTTAGGCGCGGTTGGTAGCGCCTTTGCACCCCAGGAGCAACCAGCCTAGGACGCGGCTTCGGCCTGGTTCACCGCGATGCGCTGCGCGGCAACCTGTTCGACGGCAGCGCGCACCTCGGGACGGCTGGCCAGCAGCTTGTTGAAGTCCCGGCGGTACAACACCAGCAGGTGGGTGTAGCCGCTCGCCACCACGTCGGCGTTGCGCGGCTGGGCGCTGAGCAGGCCCATCTCGCCGAAGAAATCGCCCTCCTTCAGGGTCACGACGATCGTCCTTGTATGAACCGTCACCTCGCCCGCCGCCACGAAGTACATGGCATCGGGAGGACCACCGACCTTGATGATCGTCTCCCCTGGGAACGCGACCAGGGCGCGCAGCCGCTTGCCGACCTCGACGATCGTGGGCTTGTCGAGCGCGGCGAACAGCGACACGCGACCGATCATCGCCTGCAGTTCGAGCCCGAGATCGAGCGGCGGACGCTGGCTCACCGCCCCGCGCCGTTCGGCAAGCTTGTCGCGCAGGTCGTTGTAGACCTCGCGGCTGATGATGCCTTCATGCAGGCGGCGGATGTATTCCGTGCCCTCGAAGCGAATGGCGGCACGTTCGAGCTGGCGCTGCTGCACCGATTCGGAATAGCCGGGATATTGCAGCGACAAAGCCTTGAGAGCGCCTTCGACGCCGCGCTGACGATTGCCGATCACCGCGGCGAGACTGGCCTCCGCATCGTGTCCCAGCAGGTCCGCGATCGAATTGGCATTGAAGGTCGTGAGTTCGCTGAGGACGCTGAGCGACACCATCAGGATCTCGAAGCGGTCGGCCAGCCGGTCGGTCAGCATGCGTTCGAAGCCGAAGCGCCGATGCAGCCACAATGCGAAGCGGAACCCCCGGTCCGGGCGCGAGATTTCCTCCAGCCACTCCTCGTACCCCTCGACGCCCTTGTCGCGAACCGTGTCGATGAGCCGGTCCGCGCTCGCCGCCAGGACCGCCACCATGCGGCGCGACAGGATCTGCTGCTCGAACAGTTCGAGATACAGTTCCTTCTCGCGCGTGCAGAGGGTCACCAGCCCGATCTTCACCCGTTCGTCGAGATCGAGTGCCAGTTCCGGCGGCACGGGCTCGACCGCTGGATCGCCGGCCGAGGCCGGATCCACCGCGAAGCCGCTGGTACGTTCATTGTGCTGACGGATGATCTGCTGGAGATGCTTCTCGACGTTGATGCGCGAGAGTGCCAGGACGCGATCGCGCAGCGCCAGTTCGAGGCGGCTGAGCTTGTCCAGCCCGAACAGGTGCATGACCAGGCCCAGCGTGGTCGCGTTCACGAACAACGTAAACAGCACGAACAGCACCGCCGAGATGGCAATGAAGTCGCGTATCGGCTCGGGAAGCCGCTCGTTGCCGGCGGCGACCATAGCCAGCACGATCGTCACCGCACCGCGCAGGCCGCCCCACACCAGGATCGCCTTGTAGCGACGGTTCACCGGCTGGACGAGCTTGAAGGTCTCCAGCACCGGCAGCATGCCGAACACGACCAGCGCGCGGGCCGAGAAGGCGCCGATGGCGACGGCGAGAACGCCCCAGACGTAGAGCCACGTGATCTTCAGCAGCACGTCGGCGGCAACCATCGAGGCCAGCACGAAGATGAGGCAGTTCGCCCAGAACTCGAGCTGCGCCCAGACCTGTCGCAGCGCGGTCCATTGCCTCGGATGGAGATGCGTCGGCCCGTAGGCCGCGACGGTAAGCGCCGCCATCACGACCGAGACCACGCCGGAGACGTGGATATAGCGATCCGCGATGATGAAGCTGAGATAGCAGAGGCTTACCGTCACCGAGGCGATGGCCGCATCGGATTCGCCCAGCCGCGGCAGGATCATGATGGCCACGCGCGCCATCGCGAAGCCCAGCACGAGGCCGCCCACGAACTCGCGCAGGAACACGCCCACCGCCGAGGTCGGATCGGCCGGTATGCCGCCCCCATCGGTCGAGGCCCGGGCAACCAGGATGCCCATGAACAGGCCGAACGCGGCGATCGCGACCGCGTCGTTCAGCAGCGATTCGCCTTCCGCCAGGATCGACAGCCGTTTGGGCGCGCCGACATCGCGGAAGATGCCGATGACGGCCGCCGGATCGGTCGTCGACACCACGGCCCCCAGCAGCAGGCAGACCACGATGTCCATGCCGGTCGCGAGGTGCACGACACCCGCGACGCAGGCGATACAGACCAGCACCGCGACGATCGCCAGCAGCAGCACCGCGTGGATCTCGTCCATCAGGCGCCGTACGTCGATCGTGAGGCCCGCCGTGAACAGTAGCGGCGGG
>LSKJ01000257.1 GCA_001557035.1 Rhodospirillaceae bacterium CCH5-H10
ACCGACAGCTATCGCCGGCTCCGACGGCGGCTACGACACGCTCACGCAGGTCATTTGACAGAGGACGCATCGATGCTGGCCTCCTACCCAGCCAGCATCCTGAATCACAATCCGCCTCCCTCCGGAATCCCATTCGATTCCTTCAAGGGCGGAAACGCTCTAGGCTTGGAACGCTCTAGCTGCCGAAGCCCCCGGCGCGAGCGCCCGAGAGCCTGGGTCGCGGCTCGCCTTTACGCCACCCGCTGGCAGCTTGCGCATTGGCGCGTATCACGGCGGCGGCGATCAAGAGCCATTCCAGATCGCGATCTGCCGCGACGGCCTCGAATATTCGATCAAAGAGACTGGCCTCGATATCGATAGTAATGACGCTTGGCCGTCTGGTAGGGACCAAACCGGTCTTCCGGGAGGTCGCGCCAACGCGCCGCAGAGCGCGCCAACACAGCACTGCATCCACAAAACGACGACTATCACTGCGGGGATCGCGCTTCCCCTTGCGATCGCCAAACACAACCACTCCAGTTGTGCCCACTGATGGTCTCTCAGCACATTGCCTTCTACGCCAGCATCTCCCGAAACCAGCGTTGAATCAGAATTGTCAACCCAAGGGAGTCCTCAATTTTTCATCACATGCTAGAAGCGATGATGATCTTACTCAACAATAGTTCTCTAACAGTCTTTAAGTTGTTGCGATGATTTTCCTACAGATGCACCATAAGGCAAATGGATATCTTTGGCTATTTGGTTCGGCTTGCCGATGGAATTGCGGCAGCTCCTTGGTACTTGCAAGTGCCACTGGGCAGCATTTGTGTTTTGCTTGCGTATGTACTGCTGCGCATCCTGAGGAGCGGCTAATTGTGGAGTCATATCCAATTCTAGTTCTCGGCGTGATTGTACTCGGAAGTACGGTTGCTTTCGGGCTACTGTATTACTGGGTATTGGAACGACCCAAGGTAGCTGAGCAAATTCTCGCACATCAAGCCGAGATGGAGCGCGAGGCATTGCGAGTCTGGAATGAGGAAAAGAACGCAGAGATCATGAGGCAGAAGCTCGCCTCCCAACTGAAGGAACAACAGGAAGCAGCCAAAGTTGAACACGAGGAAAAGAGAATTGAGTTCATCCGCAATCTGGAGGAACGCAGGAAACTTCAGGCCACCGCCCAAGCGGAGCACATAGAGAAGAGAAGTGAGTTTCTACGGTCCCTTGAAGAACGCAAGCAAGCTCATGCAGCACTCCGAACCGAACAAGAAGAAAGAAGATACGAAATCCTGCGAGAATTTGAGCAACGCAGGCAACGTCAAGCGACGGCCGAGACCGAGCAAGCTGAGAAGAAGCAGGAGTTTCTTCGCAATCTGGAGAAACGGCGCGCAATGGCAGAAGCAGATCTGGCAGATAGAAAGAAGAATTTCCTACGCAATCTAGTGGAACGGCAGGCTACAGCCGAGGCCGAATTGGCCGAGAAGAAAGAAGAGTTCCTTAAGAATCTCAAGGCAACTCGGGAGTTGCGAGAAGAACGCTTGCGCCAGTGGCAGGAAACACGAGATCTGTATCTTCCTAAGGCTAAGAAGGATCCGACCTAGTTTACTGTGGATGGCACGCCCTTCCACCGCAACCCCGTCTTTGCGATTGTCAAGTGAGTGCAGAAGATCGCGCTCACTCAAGACGACTTTGCTTACATCAGCCCAGTCAGCGATTAGAAATTGTACAGCGCGGCAACACCGAGCTGTATAAGTTTACTGCCCACATAAGGTTAATCAAGGATGGTCCAAAGTTTCGGAAATTGGCGGCACTCTGTCGCCATATGCATGAACTTATACTTCCAAAGCAAGTTCCAAGGCGTCCGATTGGGCCCGATTTTGGCGCTACTTGAACCCCTGGAACTGACTTTCGCTCTGATCTTCATTCGAACGGTAATACGCGATGGCGGGTACTACGGCCCATCTATGCTGCTTTTCTACGGAAGTGGAATTTTGCCATACTATCTATTTCTGTTTGTCTCATTGCGTACATGCACGGCGAGATTTACGCCTAGCCTTGCAATACCTGGTCGATCAGCGCTCGACTACTTTTTTGCAGTGGCTTTTGTAGAAGCTTCCATTGTGCTTGCCATTCTGGTTCCGTTTTTCGGAATTCTCTGGTTGAGCGGCGTAGAAGCGGCAGCTCCAGTCTCTGTCGGCGACTGTCTCATCAGTCTTTTCTTGCTGTTTTTACTTGGGATTGGAATAGGTTTAATTAACATGGTCATTTCAAGTCAACTTCCAGTTTGGCCGAATATTTATGGCGTGTTAACGCGTGGCATGATGTTTTTCTCTGGTGTGTTCATTCTAGTGGATTCACTTCCAGTAAAAGTTAGAAGCATTGTGCAGTATGTGCCAATGTATCATGCAATAGATTGGTTCCGAGTGGGAATCTACAACAACTTTCCCGCAATGCTCTTGGATCGCGGCTATCTCTTTGGTTTTATCCTAGTTGTCGTCTTTCTGGGACTAGTACTGGAACGTTCCTCTCTCCGTATACGCTTGGGCAATGGCTAGCTGTTTGATCCCGGGATTTTATGGCACCCCTTATCGGGCGATATGAGGGATGCGGTATGGGACAGGTTTTTCACGGCTGCGCCACAACGACAGAGGCGATCGGTCGAGCGAGGCTTCGTGGCTGAATTGAGGACGGGGCCGAAGGAAGCGCAGTCGACGGCACTTTCGATCGAGGACGAGGCGATCATCGTCGCCTTCCGCAAGCACACGCTCCTCTGCC
>LSKJ01000026.1 GCA_001557035.1 Rhodospirillaceae bacterium CCH5-H10
CCCGCCAAGGCGCTCTACGACAAGCTGGAAAAGGTCGTGAACACGTTCTGCCCGGGCCTGGCCAAGCAGCCGCTACATATCGACCGGTTCGGCGGCGGCCACCATCACGGTTACCACCACCATCACCACTAGTAGCCGAGGCGCCAACCGTTCTTCAGGTAGCCGTAGCGCACCAGGCGCACGGCTACGATGCCGTTCAGCGCGAATCCCCCGACCACCGTCACCAGCATCAGGATCATGCCTTCCATCGAGGCGCTGAACAGATAGACGATGATCGTCAGTCCGAAGATCGCGCCCGCGGCGATCGCGGCCATGGCCACCAGGTCGACGAGCGCCAGGAAGTACAGCCTCTTGCTGAGCACGAACAGCGGTCCGGCAAATGAGGCCCACACGTACGACCACTGGTCGATAACCATGAAATCGTCGTTATCGGCTTTGTCAAAGCGATAGGTCGGAAACAGAGCGTCTACGATCACAGGGTTTGTTCAACAATTGTCAGGGTTCGATTACAGTCGGAACCTATCATGAGCGATGCAAATGGGCCAGCGGCCGACGGTGCTCAGGCCGCGGTAACGCCGATCAAAGTATCGTGCAACCAGAACATGGCGACGTAGGCCGCGGTCCCAATCAGGACGACCAGCAGGTCGTTTAGCGACCAGCCTGCCGCAGGGGCGCCGGGATCGCCCCGCCTTTTAACGGCAATCCGGTCGTAAACCGCCCAGGCCAGCAGTCCGCCGAAGAGAAGAATGGACCCCAGGTCGCCATTTACCAGAAGGTGCGACAGCGCCCAAGCCTTGACGGCGACCAGCATGGGATGCCGGAGCAACGATTTGATGCGGCCCGCCGGCGCATAAGCTGCCGTCAGGGAGACGAAGGCAAACCACAACAGGAAGAGGGAGAATGGATGGAAGAACGCCCGAGGCGGATCCCAGATCTGGATATATCCACCGCTTCGATAGCGTCCGAAACCGATCACGATCAGCACGAGGCCGACCGCAGCCAGAAGCGAATAGAGGCCCTTGTAGCCACCTTCGCCCAGACGTCCGATGGCCGCTGCTCGCGCCCCCCTCAAGGTTGTAAAAGTATGAATGCCGAGGAAAAGGGCGAGACCAAGGATGAGCAGCGTCATGCGCCGCTTATAGCACGCAGATGATTGCGTCGCGGCAGCAATTACCCAGCAGCTACTGGACCTGTGTCACATTGCCGGTGCTGTCGACCGAGACCGCGACTTCCACGTCGTTCTTGGTCGCCCTGGCGTGCCAGGATCCATCTGCTTTGCGGGTGAGGTCCCTGATCTTCTGGTAACCGCTCGCCTCGATCTGTGTCCTGACGGACGATTCGCTCTCTGCGGTCCCCGGCATGCCGGCGGGTGGGACGGCGGGCGTCGTGGGCGTACCGGTCGCCGGCGGCATCTGGGCGGCGGCGACGTAAACCGAGGCAACGAGAGACGCTGCCGCGATCAGGATGAGCTTCATCGGTCACTCCTTGCATTGAGGCCTTGAGAAACAATGCAAACAGGAGCCCGACGTTCCCTGTGCTGGACGTGTCCAGCCTCACCCGAGGTCTTCGGTGGAAGCCTTCAAGCTGTAGTCCGGAGAGCAGCCGAGTACTCTTACGAATGTTTGGTCGATCAGCCGGGCAATGTCGGCCGGGTCGTTTCCGGAGGTTCCCACCGTGGCGAAGGCGTTGGCGTCCCAGTCGACCAGGTCGAGTGTGACACCTTCCAACGTATCGGTGGCGCCGCTCAGTTCGAAGCGGGTGAGGGGATCTTCCGCAAACGGATAGGGGGCGAGGTTGATCGTTTCGGCCATCACCTGGATGGAGACATCCATCCCGTCCGCATTCACGGCCTCCAGCGTGCAGCAAAGCAGGCCGCCCTCGTTCTTGGCGCCATAGATGTCGGCCAGGGCTTCCCTGATGGCGCCCATCTGTTCTTCAGCCATTCATTTCTCCGATCTTCTGCCTCGAGCGGGTCTGCCGGTCCGGAGATGGCTGACTTCAGGAGGCATGTAGCCTGCGTCAGGTTGTCGTGAAGTAGTGCAGCGCCATTCCCACGAGGCCGGACGCGACGATCGGGTAGGCGGGATTGATCTTGGTCCGCCACAGCAGCAGGAAGACCACGAGCGAAATCACGCCGAAGAACAGGCCGGTGATCGCCCCTCTCCCCATGATGATCGCGCCGGCGAGTACGAGCCCCACGGCAACCGAACCCAGGCCCGCCTGAATTGCCGGCCGCCAGCGCCAGGTCGCCAGATGCGTCCAGAGACGGCCGATGAAGAAGGTGAGCAGGCCCGTCGGCAGGAAGAATGCGACCAACGCCACCAGCGCGCCCGGAATGTGGCCGACGACGACGCCGATCGAAGCGACCATCATCATGTTCGGTCCGGGCGCGAGCTGGCCCAGGCTGTAGAAATGCAGGAGCTCGGGAAAGGTCAGCCAGTGATAGGTATCGACCGTGAGTTCCTTCATTTCCGGGAAAGCGGCCATGCCGCCGCCCACGGTGAGGAGCGAGAGGTAGGCGAAGACGCCCGCGAGATCCCACAGGTTCTTCATGGGACGTCCTTGTCGCGCGGCCGATGCCACCAGATGGCGACGATGCCGGCCACGATCAGGGCATACGGCACCGGCACCTTGAAGAAGGCGACGGCCACGGCGGTGAGAACGACGAACACGTAATCGGCAAGAGTCTTGAGGGTCTTGGCGCCGAGCTGGACCAGCACGACGACGATCAGCCCCACCGCACCGGCCGCGATCCCGTGCAGGAAGGCCTTTGACCAGGGACCGTCGCCACCGGCGCCATAGGCGAACCCGGCGGCGATCATCAGGGAGGCGCCCGGCAGGCACATGCCCAGCGTGGCGACGATGGCCCCCATGCCGCCGCGCAGCCTGTCTCCCACCAGGATCGACATGTTGGTCGCATTGAGGCCGGGCAGGGTCTGGCTGATCGACAGCAGCTCGACGAAGCTGAGATCGTCAAGCCAGCGCTGGCGTACCACCAGACCGGTCCGCAGGTAGCCCACGACGCCGCCGCCCAGGCTGGTCGCACCCATCACGAGGAATACCCAGAAGAGCTTTCCGAGCGAGGGTGGGGGCGGCGGTGGGGAAGTGTCTGCGACGCTCATTCGTGTGCTTGCGGCGGGTTGCCCTTCAGGCGGTAGACGGCGCCGGTCTTGGTCGTGGTGAGCGACAACCAGTCGGCGGCGACCTGCTGGAGCTCGAGGAAGAAGCGCTCGCAGTGGTTCAGCGCCTTGTGCTTGATGTCGTCGGGCCCGTTGAAGCGAAGCTGGAAGGCGAACTCGCCCACGAATGCGTGATGGTCGCCGCGCGCGCGCCACAGGCCGAGATTGGCCGTGGCCGCCGTGTGGTGGCCGAAGTCGAGCAGGCAGATGTCCTGAAGCAGTTCCTCGACGATGGTCTGGTTCACCAGCGACACGTCGTTCGGCCCATCGCACTTGATCGTTCCCAGGGTCGGGAAGATCTGCGTCAGTTCGGGGAGGGACATGTTGCCCAGCGAGGACATGACGATGCGGGCAGCCTGCGGCGCCTGGCTCAGTCCGAACTCGACATTGTGCGAAAGCAGACGCCGGAGGCCGCCGATCCGCTCCTTGAGCGGCATGACCTCGAGCTTGAACTTGATCTTGTACTTGCCGTCGATATGCGGTCGTACGTCGAGGGCCTGGGCCTTCGCCATGTCGTCGCTGCGATACTTGAAGACGATCTCCGGATCGCCGATGGGGAAGCCGTCCTCGTAGGCGATGCGGCGCCGCACGATGAAGCTGTTGTTGTAGAGGTGGTAGCCGCCGGTATCGAGGAACAGGACCTCGCGGACTTCCGGTCGCTGCTGGGACTTGGGCGTATGCTGGTAGCCGACACCCGTGGTTTGCGCGGCGCGCTGGACCAGGGACGCGAACTCCTTGAAAACGTGGGCCGAAGTGAAACGGTCCGGCTTCAGGATCAGCTTGCACTGCAGATACTGGATCTCGTCGCACCGACGGCCATCGGCATAGGTGCCGGTCTGGCGGTCGGCGAGCCACTGGGCGATCTGCCCGTCATCCTGATGTGAATGCATTATTCCCCCTCTCGGCAGCGTAGCGCCGGCCTATCGCGCTGTCATCTGAGCCGAGGCCGGCTGGTCCGCCCGGCCGTAGGTCTCGACCCTGCCGTCGGTGAAGCAGACGTAATAGCGGTCCGACATCGACCACGGCGTGCGGCTCCAGAAATCCTTGAGAACCGTGTAGTAGGCGCAGTCCTTGCCCGGCGAATGCGTCGATCCGTCGGGCGGCCCCATGAGCGTGCGGACCTGGTCGCGATCCATTCCGGCCTGGAGGCGTTCGACGTTTTCGCCGTGCACGCAGCCGGTGAGCAGGGCGGTCGAAAGCAGGCATGCGACGTACTTCATGTCTTCCTCCTTGCGATTAGTCTGGCTGGGCCTCGCCGCCAACAATTGTCGGGCAGGCGGATGGCTGGCGCAATTCCGAACGATGCGCTACGTCCGATGGATGCAAGATCACAACAGATTTGTCGCGCCTGGCCTCACGGCATCGCTCAGCGGCGCCAAGGCCGGCCTGCCTGAAACCCCCATTTCCGAAGTGGCGATGACGGTGTTCGGCGATCCCGACGTCGTGCCGCTGTGGTTCGGCGAGAGCGATCTCGTGACCCCCGATTTCGTGCGCAATGCGGCGGCCGCCGGCCTGCAGGGCGGCGACACGTTCTATACGTGGCAACGCGGCGTCCCCGAATTGCGCCATGCGCTGTCGGCCTACACGGAGCGCCTCTATCGCATCAAGTGCCCGATCGAGCGCCTCACGGTCACGACCGGCGGCATGCAGGCGATCCTGCTGACCTGCCAGCTGCTGCTGGACCCGGGCGACAACATCGTCATCGTCTCGCCGATCTGGCCGAACATCACCTCGGCCACCAAACTGGTGGGCGGCGTGCCGAAATACGTAGCGCTCGACCGTACGCCATCGGGCGGATGGAAGCTCGACCTGCAGAAGGTCTTCGACTCGGTCGACGAGCGCACGCGCGCGATCTTCGTGAACTCGCCCGGCAATCCCACGGGCTGGACGATGACCACCGAGGAGCAGGCCGCCCTTCTGGACTTCGCCCGCAAACGCGGTGTCTGGATCATGGCCGATGAGGTCTATGCCCGGCTGATCTACATCAAGCGGCCGGACGGCCGGCAGGTGGCGCCTTCGTTCCTCGAGCTGGCTGGTCCCGACGATCCGGTGATCGTGCTCAACAGCTTCTCCAAGCCGTGGGCGATGACGGGCTGGCGGCTGGGCTGGCTCACCCACCCGGCGGCGCTGGGCGACCAGTTCGCCAAGCTGGTGCAGATCAACACATCGGGCGTGCCGGCCTTCCTGCAGAAGGGCGCCGTGGCGGCGCTGGAGCAGGGCGACGGCTTCGTCCACGAGATGGTCGAGCGCTGCCGCGCCGGCGGCGAGCTGGTGTTCCAGCGCCTCTCGGCCCTGCCGAAGGTCAAGATCGCGCGGCCGGATGCGGCGTTCTACGCCTTCTTCTCGGTCGAGGGCGTCGACGATACGCTGGCCTTCTGCAAGACGATGGCCAAGCAGTACAAGGTCGGGCTCGCGCCCGGTGAAGCCTTCGGGCCGGGCGGGCAGGGCAACGTTCGCCTGTGCTTCGCGTCGAGCGCGGAGCGCCTCAGCAAGGGCCTCGATCGCATCGAAGCGGCGATCAAGGCGTTGTAGTTCGATTGCGGGGTGGCAAGAGCTTGTCATCCCGAGGCCAACGGCCGAGGGATCCATGCTTTGGCGAAGGATCCCTCGCTACGCTCGGGATGACAAAGTGTCCGCAACTCCCTCCATCGCCGTCCAGCACCTGCGCAAGGTGTATGGCGAGATCGTCGCGGTCGACGATCTGAGCTTCTCGGTGCCGCGCGGCACCGTGCTCGGACTGCTGGGCGGCAACGGCGCCGGCAAGACCACGACCATCGCGATGCTGCTCGGCCTGCTCGAACCGACGGGCGGCAGCATCGAGATCCTGGGTATCGACATGCTGCGGCGGCGCTACGCGGCGCTGCCGCGGATGAACTTCTCCTCGCCCTATGTCGACCTGCCGCATCGGTTGACGGTGCGCCAGAACCTGCAGTTCTACGGTCAACTCTACGGCGTGAAGGACCTGAAGCGCCGCATCGTCGAGATCGCCGAGCACATGCAGGTGGCGCCGTTCCTCGACCGGCCGGCGGGCAAGTTGTCGGCGGGACAGAAGACTCGCGTGGCGCTGGCCAAGGCCCTGATCAACAAGCCCGACGTGCTGCTCCTCGACGAGCCCACCGCATCGCTCGATCCCGATACGGCAGACTGGGTGCGCGGCTATCTCGAGAACTACCAGCACGAGACCCACGCCACGATCCTGCTGGCTTCGCACAACATGGCCGAGGTCGAGCGGCTGTGCGACGACGTGATCCTCCTGCAGGCCGGCAAGGTCTTCGAACGCGGCAGCCCGCGTGAACTGCTGGAGCGGTTCGGCCGCGAGGACATGGAAGAGGTGTTCCTCGACATGGCACGCGGCCGCGGTCGTGGCCTCGACGCCCTCAAACCCGAAGGAGGGAAGTCATGAGCGGCTCCCTGGGCCGCATCCACGCGCTGGTGCTGCGCCATATCTACCTCTGGCGCAGCTCGGTGATGCGCCTGGTCGATTCGATCTACTGGCCGGCCGTGCAGATGGTGATGTGGGGCTTCATGACCCAGTACCTGCTGCCGCAGGCCTCGTTCGTGGCGCAGGCGGCGGGCGTTCTGCTGTCGGGTCTGCTGCTGTGGGAAGTCGTTGTCCGCGGAAACCTCTCGCTGTCGATCGCCTTCCTGGAGGAGATCTGGTCGCGCAATCTCGGGCACCTCTTCGTAAGTCCGATCCGCTCCTGGGAGCTGGCCACCGGCATCATCATCGCGGCCCTGCTGCGGACCTTGCTTGGCATGATCCCGGTGTCGCTGATGGCCTGGGCGTTCTTCGGCTACTCGATCTACACGCTGGGCCTTCCATTGCTCGCCTTCTTCGTGATCCTGCAGATGTTTTCCTGGTCGATCGGGCTTGCCATGTCGGGGCTGGTGATGCGGGTGGGGCAGAGCGCGGAGAGCTTCGCCTGGGCGGCCGTCTTCGTCCTGATGCCGGTGAGCGGCGTCTACTATCCCGTTTCAGTCCTGCCGCACTGGCTGCAGGTCATCGCCTGGGGATTGCCGCCAGCGTACATCTTCGAGGGAATGCGCGCGATCATGGCGGACAAGACGGTGCATTGGGACATGCTTGCCGTCGCCTTCGGCCTGTCGGTCGTCTACCTGGTCGTGGGGTTCCAGGTCTTCCAATGGTTCTTCCGCTCTTCGCGTCGGGCGGGTTCACTCCTCGGTCAGGGTGAGTAGAATAGGGCCGTTTCCGGAGGTGAGTGATGTTCAAGTACGTATTGGTTCCCGCTCTTCTATCGCTTGCCGCCGCAGCGTGTTCGACCGTCGACAAGATGGCCAGCGAGCCGATCAAGCCGGCCAAGCCGGTGCCGGCCTGGTCCAGCGTCTACACCGTGCCCTACGACGCGATGGTGACCTGTCTCGCCGCGCCGGTTGCCAGCGGCTTCGTCGTGAACATCGAGCCGTCGTCGGCGCCGGGCACGACGTCGATCCTCTACGTGCCGCAGAGCGCCCCGCAGGCGGAATCGCGTTACGTCGTGAAGCAAGTGCCCGACGGCACGATCCAGGTCGACTGGATCCGCGTCGGCTCCGTGGGCGGCCTCGACTGGCTGGACGTGCAGGCCCGCCAGCGCGCCAACCGTTGCGGCGGCGTCAGCTAGCTAACGGGCGTTGAGTACGGCGGTGCAGGCCGCCGGCAGCTTCGGCCGGTAGGGCTTGGGCGGCGTGGTCGGAGGCACGACGGGCGCCTTCCGGAACCAAGAGTCCAGCGCTTCGCCGCAGCCGTCGTCGTTGGCGTAGTCGGCCTGCGGCTGGCATTGCGGGTTGCCGGGCGGGCAGTAGAGGCGGATGTGGAAGTGGGAGTCGTGCCCGTACCAGGGCACCACCTTGCGCAGCCACGAGCGATCGCCGCCGACCGTCTGGCAGAGCCGCTGCTTGATCCACTTGTTCACGAACATCCGGTCGAGGTTCGGCATCTGCGCCGCCGTCCGGAGCAGGAACACATGCTGCTCGTTGAAGACCGAATCGTCGATGCCGCTGTCGTCGGCGAGCACCAGGGAGCGCAGGCGCGGGTTCTCGCGGTCCGCTGGCGCGCGGCGCGCGCCGGGCTGGCGCTCGAACCAGATGTCGGCGTCGAGCCCGATCTGGTGGCTGGCATGGCCGGACGGGGCGGGGCCGCCACGCGGCTGGCCGATGTCGCCGATGTAGAGATGGGCCTGTCCGGCGGCCCGCATCTTCTCCGCCAGGGTCTTGATGAAGTCGATGGTGACCGGCTGGCCCCAGTAGCGGTTGCGGCTGACGCGGATGGCCTCGTATCCGGGGCCTTCCAGCGGCAGCGCCTGCGCGCCCTGCAGGCAGCCCGCCGTATAGAAGCCGATCGACTGGGTCGGTCCGGGAGACGGCGTCGTCACGGTGGCCCAGTCGTTGGCCCGGGCGGCACCCGTCAGGGAAAGGAAAACCGCGAGCAGCGGAACCAGGAAACGCATCATCTTGTTGGCACGATAGTCGCTCGCTAAGACTTTGCCCATGGCCGACTACGAGTTCCTCCGGATCGAACGGCACGGCGCCGTCACGTCACTGACACTGAACAGGCCGCAGCGGCGCAACGCGCTGACGCACCGCATGATGCTCGAACTGGAAGACGCTTTCGTCGGTGTAGGACAGGACGCCCAGTGCCGCGTGCTTGTGCTGCGCGGTGCGGGCGGGCATTTCTGCGCCGGCGGCGATCTCGATGCGATGGCCGATCTGCCGCCGCTGCCGGCCTCCGGCGCCGATCCGCTGGTGCCGGCCTATCGCCAGTTCGGCAACGCCCTGCTGGCGCTCGATGGACTGCCGCAGGCCACGGTCGCGGTCGTCGAAGGCTCCACGGTTGGCGCCGGCTTCGGGATGGCGTGCTGCTCGGATGCGGTGATCCTGCATCACAGCGCCCGCTTCGGAATCCCCGAACCCAAGGTCGGTTTCATCCCTTCGCAGATCATCCCGTTCCTGGTGCGCCGGATGGGCGAGGGGCCGGTGCGCGATCTGGCCGTGACGGGACGCGTGATCGATGCCGTCGAGGCGTATCGGCTGGGAGTAGGGCGCTATCTCTGCGCCACCGGAGACGAGGTCGAGGCGACCCTGCAGGGCCTGCTCGACGACATCCTGAAGATGGAACCCAAGGCGCTGGCGGTGGCCAAGCGGCTGGTGATGTCCTGCGCGACGAAGGAAGATCGCGTCGTGATGGACGAGGCGGCCGAAAGTCTGGTCGGCCTGCTGCGGCAGCCGGAAGCGGCCGAAGGAATCAGGCATTTCATGGCGAAGACCACGCCCTCATGGGCCAAGAGGTAGGCATGCGAAACTATCGCCACATCGAAGTGAGGCCGATCGCCGGTGCGCTGGGCGCGGAGATCCACGGTGTCGACATGTCGAAGGATCTGGAGGCCGAAATCGTGGCCGAGATGCGCCAGGCCCTGCTCGACCATCTCGTGATCTTCCTGCGCGACCAGACGGTGACGCCGCTCCAGCAGCTCGCTTTCGCCCGCAAGTTCGGCGAGCCAATCGAGTATCCGCAGCTCAAGGGCCTGCCGGAATCGCAGATGATCACGCCGGTCGTGAAGCTCGAGCACGAGCGCAACAATTTCGGCGGCATCTGGCACTCCGACACGACCTATCTGCCGGTCCCGCCGATGGGCAGCATGCTGCTGGCGCGCGAGGTGCCGCCGTTCGGTGGCGACACGATGTTCGCCAATCAGTATCTCGCCTATGAAGCGCTCTCGGACGGGCTGAAGGCGACGCTCGACGGGCTGGTCGGGGTGAGTTCCTCTGCGAAAGCCGACGTCACCAAGACCCGCGAGGACCGCATGAAGGCGGCGGGCGCCGAGCTCAAGGTGCTGACCGCCGAGCATCCGATCGTGCGGACTCATCCCGAGACCGGCCGCAAGGCGCTCTACACGTCGGATGCCCATACCGCCCATATCAAGGGCTGGACGGAGAAGGAAAGCCTGCCGCTGCTGCGCTTCCTGTGGGAGCATCAGACGCGTCCGGAGTTCACCTGCCGCTTCCGCTGGGAGGCCGGATCGCTCGCCTTCTGGGACAATCGCTGCGCGATGCACAATCCCATAAACGACTATCACGGCTTCCGGCGCGTCATGCACCGGATCACCCTGGCCGGCGACAAGCCGCGATAACGGAGAACGAGCATGTCCGGACTGGAAGGTCTGTTGGCCGTACTGGTGCTGGTGGCGGCCAACGGGTTCTTCGTCGCCGCCGAATTCTCGCTGGTGGCCGTCCGCCGCAGCCGCGTGATTGAACTGGCCGCCTCGGGCCGGATGAACGCCCAGGCGCTGGTCCGCGCGCTCGACCATCTCGACGCCAACCTTGCCGCCACGCAGCTCGGCATCACCATCTCCTCGCTGGGGCTCGGATGGATCGGTGAACCGGCGATCGCGCACCTGATCGAAAAGCCGCTGGCCGAGGTCTGGGGCACGACCGCTGGCATCAGCGCCTATGCCATCGCCGTCGGCATCTCCTTCGTCATCATCACCTCGCTGCACATCGTGCTGGGCGAACTGGCGCCCAAGAGCCTCGCACTCCAGCGCAGCGAGGGCACGGCGTTGTGGGTCGTCCGGCCGCTCAGCTTGTTCCGGTGGCTGCTGAGCCCGGCGATCCTGGTGCTGAACGGCGCGGGTAACCTCGTGCTCCGGCTCTGCGGCCTACGGCCGGGAACGGGCGAGGAGTCTCTTCATTCGCCGGGCGAGCTGAAGCTGCTGGTCGAGGCCAGCCAGGATGCGGGCCTGCTGCAGGACGCGCAGGAAGAGGTCGTCGTGCGCGCGCTCGACATCGGCAACCGCCGGATCGGCGAGATCATGACCCCGCGCACCGGCCTCGACTGGATCGATGTGAACGATCCGCCCGAGGAGATCGCGCGGACCGTGCGCGACAGCCCGTTCGAGCAGATGCTCGTGGGCCGCGGCAGCGTCGACGAGCTGCTGGGGGCCGTCACCAAGACCGACCTCCTGAAGCAAATCCTGGAAGGCGGCACGCTCGACCCGGCAGCCGCCATCGCGGCGCCGCTGATGGTCCATGAGGCCATGCCGATCTTCAAGGTGCTGGAGCAGTTCAAGCAGGCGCCCGTGCGGCTCGCGGTCGTCGTCGACGAGTATGGCGGCATCGAGGGAATCGTGACGCAAGCCGACCTGCTGGAGGCGTTGGCCGGCGACATCCCGGAGGCGCCGGGCGAACACCCGGACATCGTCGAGCGCGAGGACGGGTCGCTGCTGATCGACGGCATGGCGCCGGTTCATTCGACGCT
>LSKJ01000258.1 GCA_001557035.1 Rhodospirillaceae bacterium CCH5-H10
GATCAGCCGCTCGCCGGTCCGATATTCGCGCTGGACGAGCAGTGCCTCGAGCGCGGAAAGCTCGTCGTCTTCCAATCCGCTCAGCAGTTCCTGCTCATGAAGATCGGTCGACGTCCCCAGCTCGAGATCGCCGGTCTCGCTGTGGATGATGCTGTCCTCCGCCCACTCGATGGCTTCGTCGAGGAGCCCGATCCGGCGCACGCCGGGGCGGTCGGGGAGCCACTCGGACAGCGACTGCTCGATGGGCGTTCCGCGGGCGATGCCGCTGAACACCACCTGGACGTGCCCCTGCGCGAGATCGTCGAGCACGTCGGCCAGCAGCCGCAGCGACGCCTCGCTGACGGAGGGCACGCGGCGGAAGTCGAGGATGAGATAGCGCAGGCTCGACCGGAGGTTGCTGATGCGCCGCGAGATATATTCGATGTTGCCGAAGCTGAGTGCGCCGGTCAGTTCGAGGATTGCGCCCTCGCCATGATGCGCCTCCAGGATGGCCTGCTCGCGCGGCGGCCGGCTGCGACGCGACGAAACGCTGCCGACATCATAGCTGGCGGCGATGCAGGTCCGCACGTCGCCGACGCGGTTGAGCATGTGCAGTCCGAAATGGGTCGACAGCGCCTCGCAGGTCCGAAGACCGCGGACGCTGTTGCCCTGGTCGTCGATCAGGGGCGAGTAGGTGCCGAGGCCGAGTTGCGAGGGCAGGGAGGCCACGATGCCGCCGCCGACGCCGCTCTTGGCCGGAATGCCGACGCGATAGACCCAGCGTCCGGCCGAATCGTACATGCCCGAGCTGGTCATGACCGAAAGCGTGCGCGCCACGGCGTATGAAGAGACGACCTGCTCGCCGGTCAGCGGATTGCGGCCCTTGTGCGCGAGCGTCGCCGCCATGACGGAGAGGTCCCGCGCCGAGACGCGCAGGGCGCACTGGCGGAAATAGACGTCGAGAACCTGGTCGACGTCGCCCTGGAGGACGCCGTGGTTGCGCAGCAGATAGGCGATGGCCCGGTTTCGGTCGCCGGACTCACGCTCGGAGCGGAAGGTGGGCTCGTCGACCTCCAGCCGCCGTCCGGCAAAGCGGCTCAGCGCCTGCAGCAGCCAGTCGAAGGCGCCATCCTGCTCGCGTTCGCAGATCAGGCCGGTGCAGGCGATCGCGCCGGCATTGACCATCGGATTGAACGGCCGGTTGTCCGAGCCCAGCCGGATGGAGTTGAAGGCGTCGCCGCTCGGCTCGACGCCCACGATCGACTCGACCCGCTCGGCGCCGACCGTCTCCAGCGCGAGGGCGAACACGAACGCCTTGGAGATCGACTGGATCGTGAACTCGACGGTGCTGTCGCCGATCTCGTAGACGTAGCCGTCGACCGTCGTGACGGCGATGCCGAAGTGCGCCGGGTTGGCGAGCGCGAGCTCGGGAATATACGAGGCGACCTCGCCGCTCTGGTCCCGGGAAAACTCCGCATGACAGCGCGCCAGAAATCGGGCGAGGGGAAGTTCGGCCACCGAATCGCGCGGTTCGTCCATTGTCTAGGCCTCGATGATCTCGCGGACGCGCGTCGCCAGCGCATCCATGGTGAAGGGCTTGGTAATGACGGTCATGCCGGCATCGAGCGCGCCAAAGACCAGCGCGGCATTCTCCGCATAGCCGGTCATGAACAGGACTTTCAGGTCGGGCCGTAACGCGCGGGCGGCATCGGCCACCTGGCGGCCGTTCAGTCCCGGCAGTCCGACATCGGTGATCAGCAGGTCGATGCGCTGCGCCGACTGCACGATCTCGAGGCCGCCCGGCCCATCCACCGCTTCGATGGCGCGGTAGCCGAGATCCTCCAGCACCTCGACCACGAGATTGCGTACCACCGGCTCGTCCTCGATCACCAGGACGGTCTCGCCGGTTTCGACGGCGGCGTCCTTGGCCGCTTCTCCAGAGGCATCCTCGGCATCGGCCTCGCCGTCGAAGCGGGGCAGGCAGAGATGCACGGTCGTGCCGCGACCCACGGCGCTGTCGATCCAGGCATAGCCTCCGGACTGGCGCGCGAAGCCGTAGATCATGGAGAGACCCAGGCCAGTGCCCTGGCCTATCGGTTTGGTGGTGAAGAACGGTTCGAAGGCGCGGGCGATAGTCTCGGCATCCATGCCGGTGCCGGTATCGACGACGGAAATGTCGACGTGGTCGCCGGCCGGCCGGTCGGCATGCGCCGCGGCTTCGGCCTCGCCGATGTGCCGGTTCCGCGTCTCGATCACCAGCCGGCCGCCGGCCGGCATGGCATCGCGCGCGTTGATCGCCAGATTGAGGATGGCCGATTCGAGCTGGTTGGCGTCGCAGCGCGTGAGCCAAAGCCCGTCGGCGAGGCCGAGGTTGAGATCGATCCGCTCGCCGAGGGTTCGCCGCAGCAGCTCCTCCATCGAGCCGATCAGCGGATTGACCCGCACGGGTCGCGGATCGAGCGGTTGGCGGCGCGAGAAGGCGAGCAGCCGGTGGGTGAGGGCGGCGGCGCGGTTCGCCGAGGCGATGGCGCCGGTGATGAAGCGGTCGAGATCGCCCAGCCGCCCCTGGCCGATGCGGCGCTGCACGAGGTCGAGGCTGCCGGTGATGCCCTGCAGCAGGTTGTTGAAATCGTGGGCGATGCCGCCGGTGAGCTGGCCGATCGCCTCCATCTTCTGCGACTGGCGCAAGGCTTCCTCGGCCGCGCGCAGTTCGGCGGTCCTTGCCTCGACCCGCGCTTCCAGCGTGGCGTTCAGCGCGCGCAAGGCGGCCTCGGCCTCGCCGCGTTCGATCACCTGGCGCGTGCGCTCCGCGACCTCTTCCATGAAGGCGATTTCACCGGGCTGCCAGTGACGGACCGGGCGGTCGTTGAGATAGACGATGGTGCGGAGGCGGCCGGCTCGCACGAAGGGCACGACGAGGATGGCGCGGGTGTCGACGGCCCGCGCGGTGGCGCGCGTCTCCTCTTCGTCGCTCAGAGGGTCGGTCTGGAGATCGTCCACCACCACGGTCTGGCCTGCGCTGAGCCGGTCCACGATCTTGATACCGAAGGCGTGGGCCGGGACTCGGCCGAGCAGCGGCTGGGCACGTCCGTCGGTCCAGCACACGGAGTAGTCGAACACGTCCTCGACCGGGTCGAGATGCCCGTATCCCACGCGCGACACGCCGAAGAACCGGCCCATCAGGGCGCAGGCCTTGTCGAGCGCGGCAGTGGTGTCGCTGCCGCGCAGCGCGTCGCTCAGTTCGAGCATGAAGGCATGACGGGCGTCGGCGAGCTTGGCTGCGCTGATGTCGATGGCGGTGCCCACCGCGCGGTAGCACTTGCCCTCGGCGTCGAACAGCCCCTTGCCCTTGGCCGCGATCCAGCGCACCACGCCATCGTCGTGCCCGACGGTACGGTACTGGACGTCGTAGGTCGCGCGAACGGCGGGATCGAGGGCTGCGCCGAATGCCCGGGTCGTGGCGTCCCGGTCCTCGGGGTGAAGGCCCGCGTAGAAATCGTCCAGCGTGCAGATCGCGTCGGGCGAGAAGCCGAACATCGCTTTCGTGCGGGGAGACCAATTCAGCGTGTTGGTGACGAAATCGACATCCCAGATCCCGATCTCGGCGGCTTCCGTGGTGAGCCGCAGCGATTCCTCGTTGAGGAGGGACTGGCGTTCGGCCTCCTTGTGGGCGGTGATGTCGTTGCCGCCCACGAAGATGCCGTAGACGGCGCCGGTCTCGTCGCGCATCGGCTCGTAGACGAAATCGATGTAGCGCGTGCTGGCATCGGAGGTAAGGCGAACGGGCATGGCGCGCGCGATGAATCGCTCGCCGGTGCCGTAGACATTGTCCAGCAGTTCGTAGAAGCCCTGGCCCTCGAGTTCGGGCAGCGCCTCGCGCACGCTGCGTCCGATGAAGTCGCGCTGGCCGGCGATCGCGACATAGGCTTCGTTCACGTATTCATAGACATGATCGGGTCCGGTCAGCACGGCCATGAAGCCGGGCCCCTTCTGGAACATGCGGCGCTGGCGCTCGATCTCGGCCATGAGTCGCTGCTCGGTCAGCACCTTCTGCGTGGTCTCGCTGCACACCACCAGCACGCCGCCTACGCCGTTGGGTGCGTCGGGGTCGTCGATGGGGCTGTAGCTGTAGGTCCAGTAAACGTCCTCGCGTCGGCCGTTGCGGGTGATGGGCACGAGGTGGTTCTCGTGCCAGGTGGCGCCGCGGCCCGTCATGACCTGGTCGATCTGCGGGCCGATGATGGGCCAGATCTCGTCCCAGACCGCGCGGCCCGGCTGGCCGAGCGAGGAAGGATGCCGTTCCGGGCCGATCGATTGGCGGTAACCGTCGTTGTAGAAGCAGAGCAGGTCGGATCCCCACCAGATGTACATCGGGTGGCCGCAGTTCAGCATCAACCGGACCGCTGTGCGCAGCGACTGGGGCCAGCCTTCAGGCGGGCCGAGCGGCGAGGAAGACCAGTCATGGGCACGCATCAACGCGCCCATCTCGCCGCCGCCGGCAAGGAAATCAGGGTCGCGCTCCGCGGAGTTCATCGCGAGACAGTCATCGATTCGAGACAATCCCGCAAGCGCAGCCCCCCTGCGTCTTCCTAGATGACGCGCTGGGTGCGCGCGTAGGCCATGTAGAGGTCGTGGGCGCGGGCGGCGATGGGACCGGGCTGCAGGTCACGGCTCTCGTAACGGCTGACCGGCTGGACCTTGCCGGCATTGCCGGTGGTGAAGATCTCGTCGGCATCGTCGAGCTCGGCCGGCACGATGGTGCGTTCCTCGACCGTGATGCCGGCGGAGCGCAGCAGCTTCACCGTGCGCAGCCGCGTGATGCCGGCCAGGAAGCTGCCGTTCGGCACCGGCGTCGCGACCACGCCATTGCGGGCGAGGAAGATGTTGGAACTGCAGGTCTCCGCCACGTTGCCCAGCGGATCGAGCACGACGCCGTTGTTGAAGCCGCGCTTCAGCATCTCCGCGACGCCGCGCGAGGAATTGGGATAGAGGCAGCTCGCCTTGGCGTCGGTCGGCGCGGTCTCGGGCGCGGGGCGGCGGATCGACCGGCAGAGGCCGAGGGTGAGAGGCGTGCCGGCGCGCATCGGCGAGATATAGGTGCAGAGCAGGAATTGCGCGGAGTCGGGATCGACGGAGATCGGGCCGGCGCCGCCCTTGCCCGCCCAGAACATCGGCCGGACGTAGAGTTCGGCCTTGGGGCCGAAGCGGCGCACGCTCTCGTGCATCAGCTTCAGGATCTCTTCCGGCGTCTGCGTCGGATTGAGGCCGATTGCACGGGCCGAACGCACCACGCGTTCCGCATGGAGGTCGAGGTCGGGGCCGCAGCCCTCGAATGCCCGGCCGCCGTCGAATACCATGGAGCCCAGCCAGAAGGCGTGGTCGCGCGGGCCCAGGATTGCCGGGTTGCCCTCGTGCCAGGTGCCGTTCCAGTAGGTGAGCGTGTCCATTTTACCCTCGTCCGTCCTCGAAGCGGGCGGACATAGCAGACGATGAGCGGCACGGCCAATCTCGCCCCCACGCTCCTGGCGCTGGGTGCGGCATTCTGCTTCGCCCTGGCGCTGATCCTGACCCAGTTCGGGCTGCGGACGATGCCGTCGTGGCGCTCGCCGCTCTACTCGATCGGAGGCGCGCTGGTGGTGGCCTGGCTGGCCGCTCTCGCGTTCGTCGACTGGAGCACCTTCAATCTCGATGCGGCGCTGATCTTCGCGGGGGTCGGCTGCATCTTCCCCGTCGTGGTCTCGATCCTGTCGGTGCGCTCGAACGAGCGGCTGGGGCCGGCGGTCGCGGGCGCGGTCGGCAACGTGACGCCGATCTTCGCCGTGCTGGGGGCGGTGCTGTTCCTGGGCGAACATCTCGGCCTCTTGCAACTCGCGGGCCTCGCGATGGTGGTGGGCGGCGTGGCGCTGCTGGCTCTGCGCGGCGGCACCGGTGGACGCCACTGGTCCGTGTGGGTTCTGGGCCTGCCGCTTGCCGCGGCCCTGGTGCGCGGCGCGATCCAGCCGGCGATCAAGACGGGACTAGCCCTCTGGCCCGAGCCGCTGGCCGCCGCGGCCATCGGTTACGCCCTGTCGACGGTGGTGATCGTCTCGCTTGTCGGTCGCCGTGCCCTGAGAGAAGGACCGGCGAGGCGCAGTGGCGTGCTGTGGTTCCTCTGTGTCGGCTTCGCCAACGGCAGCGCGACCTTTCTTCTCTATGCGGCGCTCGGGCTGGGCTCGATCACGGTCGTCGCGCCCCTCGTCGCGCTCTTTCCGCTGATGGGCGTGGTGCTGAGCTGGATATTCCTGCGCGGCGAACAACTCCACGCCATTGGCTTGCTGGGAATCATGGTGAGTGTCGCCGGTGTGATTCTTCTGCTTCTCGGCGGAACCTGAACCGGTGACGAAAAAGCGGCCGAATGCGCGCCGGAATTCCCCATCCAAGACGGGCACTGTGAGAGGTGCCAATGCGTATCTCTGTATGAGCGGTCATGAGGCCGCGAAGAACGGAGGCATATGATGATGAAGCGTATCGCTCTCACTGCCCTTGCCGCCGCCGCCACTTTCACAACGGCGGCGATTGCACCCGCGGTCGTTACACCCGCAGCCGCGCAGTCGATCGGCGTGTATTTCGGCGCGCCGCCGCAGCCGCGCTACTACGCGCCACCCGTGCAGCGCGTCTGGGCGCCGGGCTACTGGACCTGGCACCACGGTCGACAGGTCTGGGTCGATGGCCGCTGGGTGAACCGCGCCGTGGCGCCGGCCCCGGGTTGGAGCCCGGGTTGGAACTCGGGCTGGAATCCCGGCTGGGGCTGGGGCCGCGACTGACGCTGACCTCACCTGATCTTGCGAGCGAACGGGGCGCTTCGGCGCCCCGTTTTGCGTATGCGTGGCCTTCTCGTGACCGCTCACGTCGTGACGGAAAAGCGGCCGAATGCGCGCCGGAATTCCCTGAGTGTAAAGGCAACGGCGCAACGGCCGGCCGCGTAATACCAATCGTGGCGCGGACGATGCCGCGCGGAACGGAGGCAGAAAATGTTGAAGCGAATTGCTCTCACGAGTCTTGCCGCGGCTGCGACGCTGGCCACCGCGACGGTGGCGATGGCTCCCTTTCAGCCCGCGAACGCGCAGGTGACCATCACCTTCGGTTCGGCACCACCGCCGCCGCCCTATGAGGCCGTGCCCGCGCCCCGACCCGGCTATGTCTGGGCGCCCGGCGCCTACAGGTTGGTCAACGACCAGTATGTCTGGACGCCCGGGACCTGGCAGCAGGCACGTCCGGGATATCGCTACGTTCCCGATCGCTGGGAGCGCTACACCGACAACGGCCGCGAGCGCTGGCGCTATCAGGCCAGCCGCTGGGATCGAGACGGCGACGGCGTTCCCAATCGCGTCGACCGGCACGACAACCGCCCCAATCAGGCCTGGGGTGACAAGGATCGCGACGGCGTTCCCAATGCCGTCGACCGCTACGACAACCGTCCCAACCAGGCCTGGGGCGACAAGGATCGCGACGGCATTCCCAACGCCGTCGACCCGATCAACAACCGCCGCCATCAGTAGGTCGGCAGGCATCGACGGAAACGGGGCGCTTCGACGCCCCGTTTTCGGTTCTGGTCTTTGTCTCAGAAGGAAGCAGTTGCCGCGGGCTGGCGGCGTACTAAGGTCTTCCGAGGAATGTCGTGCAGGAGAGTGTTGCCCGGTGCGACGACCCAGGAGGAAACAACAATGACGGCCCCGCTCACCATTCGCCTGCACGCCTCCGACAATGTCGTCGTGGCGCGCATGGACATCCTGCCCGGCACGAAGGTCGAGGGTGAAGTAGCGGCGGCGACGCGCGTGCCGCCGGGTCACAAGATCCTCACCAGGCCGGTGAAGAAGGGCGAGCCGCTGCGCAAGTACAACCAGATCATCGGCTTCGCGACCGAGGATCTCGGCCCTGGCACGCACATCCATACGCACAACTGCGTCATGGGCGACTTCGAGCGCGACTATGCCTTCTGCGCCGACGCCCATCCCACCGACTTCATCGTGCCGCCCGCCACCTTCCAGGGCTATCGCCGGGCCGACGGCCGCGCCGCGACGCGCAACTACATCGGCATCGTGACGACCGTGAATTGCTCGGCGGCGACCAGCCGCATGATTGCCTCTCGCCTCGCGCCGCTGCTCGAGGAATTCCCGAACATCGATGGCATCGTGCCGCTGACCCATGGCGGCGGATGCGGCATGGCCGCGTCGGGCCTCGAGATGGACGTGCTGCGCCGCACGCTCGCGGGTTACACGAAGCATCCCAACATGGCGGCGGTCGTCGTGCTGGGGCTCGGCTGTGAAACGAACCAGATTTCCGGGCTGATGAATGCGGAGGGCCTCAAGGAAGGGCCGAAGCTCATTCCGATGGCGATCCAGGACGAGGGCGGTGTTTCGAAGACCGTGAATCGTGCCGTCGGTTTCCTGACGGAGCTGTTACCCGAGGCGAACACCGTGAAGCGCGAAGCCATTCCGGTGAGCGAGCTGATCCTTGCCCTGCAATGCGGCGGGTCGGACGGCTATTCCGGCATCTCGGCCAATCCCGCACTGGGCGCGGCGGTCGACCTGCTGGTGCGCAACGGCGGTACCGCCGTGCTGTCCGAAACGCCGGAGATTTACGGTGCGGAACATCTCCTGACGCGGCGCGCCGTCAGCAAGGAAGTCGGCGAGAAGATCGTCGAGCGGATTCACTGGTGGGAGGATCATTGTGCCCGCACCGGCGGTGAAATGAACAACAACCCCTCGCCGGGCAACAAGGCCGGCGGCCTCACGACGATTCTCGAAAAATCTTTGGGTGCAGTTGCGAAGGGCGGCACGACGAATCTCGTCGACGTCTACAAATATGCCGAGCCGATCACGGCGAAGGGCTTCGTCTACATGGATTCGCCGGGCTACGATCCGGTCTCGGCGACAGGGCAGGTCGCCGGGGGCGCCAATGTCCTCTGTTTCACGACCGGTCGCGGCAGCGTCTTCGGCTGCAAGCCGACGCCCTCGCTCAAGCTCGCGACGAATACCTCGCTCTATCGGCGCATGACGGACGACATGGACATCAACTGCGGAACGATCGTCGACGGCGAGGAGACGATCCAGGAAAACGGCCGCCGCATCTTCGACCTTATTCTCGCCACGGCCTCCGGCCAGAAAACCAAATCGGAAGTTTTGGGAATCGGGGACGACGAGTTCGAGCCGTGGAAGATTGGCGCAACAATGTGAGGAATGGGACGCAGCCATTTTGACGAGGCGGCGTTACGTCCCTCATATGCGATCCCACGACTCACGAACTTGGCCATGCTTTGGCAGCCCTGCCCACAGCGGTCACGGACTTTCCCCCGAGCTTTCACCCAAATTCCCGGTTGTCGAAGGCGGGAGCTGCGAGCGCTCCGCCAGCGCGCATTTGCTTGCTCGTTAAACTGTCCAGGAGAGAGACATGGCTACAGGCACGGTCAAGTGGTTCAATGCCACGAAGGGTTTCGGGTTCATCCAGCCGAGCGACGGCGGCAAGGACGTGTTCGTCCATATCAGCGCGGTCGAGCGCTCGGGCATGAACGGGCTGAACGAAGGCCAGAAGATCGACTATGAAATCGCGACCGAGCGCGGCCGTTCCGCTGCGGTCAATCTCCGGTCTGCAGACTGATCCATGAGAGTGGTTCCCCTCGTCGAACGTCCCGACCTTGCCGAACAGGTTTCTGTGTGGGGCTTCGGCGAGTGGGGACATCTCAACCCCGGCCAGACTCTCGATCAGCGCCGGGCCAGGATCCAGGGAAAGATGAACGTCGATCGCGTCCCGATCGCCTTCGTCGCCCTCGGTGACGATGAGGGAATCGTCGGCACGGCCTCGCTGATCTTCGACGACCTCGAGGGCGATCCGCGCAATCCCTGGCTCGCCAGCGTCTATGTCCCTGTCGAGCATCGCAAAAAAGGCATTGCCTCGGCGCTGGTTCGCACCGTCGAGGATGCGGCGCGGCGCATCGGCTACGAACGTCTCTATCTCTTCACCAGCAGCGCCCCCTCGCTCTACCAAGGGCTGGGCTGGAAGGCACTTGAGCAGCGCGACTATCGCGGCGAGATTATCCAGGTCATGGAAAAGCCGCTGTGAGGAAGTCCGCATGCCATCCGACTTGCACTATCTGTCGCTCGACGAGGTCGCGCGGCGGCTGAAGGCGCGCAAGCTGTCGTCCGTCGAACTGACGGGAGCGATGCTGGATCGCATTGGCGAGATCGATCCCAAGCTCAAGAGCTACGCGACCCTGACCGCCGATCGCGCGCTGGCCGATGCCACGCGTCTCGACGCCGAGACCGCCGCCGGCACTTCGCGCGGTCCGCTGCATGGCGTGCCCATTGCAGTGAAGGACCTCTGCAACACCGAAGGCGTGGCCACCGCGGCCGGCATGGCGATCCATCGCGCCAACGTACCGTCGGCCGATGCCACCGTCGTGACGCGGCTCAAGCAGGCGGGGGCCGTCATCCTCGGCAAGCTGCAGATGACCGAAGGCGCCTACGGCGCGCATCACCCGGCCATCCCGGCGCCGCTCAACCCGTGGAACGCCGCCTACTGGGCCGGCTCCTCATCGTCGGGCTCCGGTGCGGCAACGGCGGCAGGACTCTGCTTCGCGTCTTTGGGGTCCGATACCGGCGGCTCGATCCGCTTTCCCTCGACCATGAACGGCTTGTCGGGCCTCAAGCCGACCTGGGGCCGGGTGAGTCGTGCCGGCGTCTTTCCGCTCGCCGAATCGCTCGACCATATCGGACCGATGACGCGTAGTGCGCTCGACGCGGCGATCGTACTGGGCGTGATCGCGGGCGCGGATGAGGCGGATCCGACGGCGGTCGGCCTGCCGGTGCCCGATTATGTCGCCGGCCTCGATGTCGGCGTGCGCAGCAAGCGGATCGGTCTCGCCACCAACATGCACGGAATCGACGCCGATGCGCAGCGCGCGCTCGAGGGTGCCGTTGCGGCGTTCAGGAAGGCCGGCGCCACCATCGTCGACGTGAAGCTGCCGGCCAACTTCGATCAAGGCTCGCGCGACTGGGTGCCGCTCTGTGGCATCGAGGCTGCGGTGGCGCACGAGGCTACTTATCCGTCGCGTGCGAGCGAGTACGGTCCCGTCCTGTCGGGCCTGCTCGACCAGGGGCACCGCCTCTCCGCGACCGACCTCGCGAAGATGCAGCTTCGACGCGCGGCATTGACCGGCGAACTCAACAAGCTGCTGGCGTCGGTCGATCTGCTCCTGATGCCGGTGATGGGCAAGGCCGTGTGGTCGACGGAGGCCTTGCTGTCGGCGGGTCGAGATCCCGAAGCCGTCGCGGGCCGGCTGCGCTACACCGCTCCGTTCGATCTCAGCGGCCACCCGACCTTGACCCTGCCCGGAGGGATGACCGCAGACGGCGTGCCCGTGGGCTTCCAGATCGTCGCCAAAGCCTTCGATGAAGGTCCCATTCTCGCGGCAGGACACGCCTATCAGCAGCAGACGGACTGGCACCTGAAGCGCCCGCCGCTTTAGGAGCTGTCCAGGCAATTGCTACTCCGACCTCATGCTGAGGAGGCTGCGGAGCAGCCGTCTCGAAGCATGGGCACGA
>LSKJ01000259.1 GCA_001557035.1 Rhodospirillaceae bacterium CCH5-H10
GAACGCCAAGTTCTATGCCGCGACGCAGGTGATGGACGAGGCGCGCCACGTCGAGGCCTACAAGCGGCTGCTGCACGAGAAGTTCAAGGTCGCCTATCCGATCAACAAGGCCCTGCAGACGCTGCTCGAGCAGACGCTGACCGACCGGCGCTGGGACATGACCTATCTCGGCATGCAGGTGCTGATCGAGGGTCTGGCGCTCGCCGCCTTCCAGTCGATCCGCGACAAGGCCGGCAATACGCTGGCGGGTGCGGTCAACGCCTACGTCATGCAGGACGAAGCGCGGCACGTGTCGTTCGGCCGCCTGGCGCTGCGCGAATACTATCCGCACCTCTCCGATGCCGAGCGCGACGAGCGCGAGGAGTTCGTGGTCGAGGCGCTCTATTTCATGCGCGACCGCTTCAACCAGTCCGAGGTCTGGGAGCGGCTCGGCCTGCCGGCCAAGGTGCTCGACGACATCCACTACAATTCCAAGCAGATGAATTCCTTCCGCGGCCGGCTGTTCAGCCGCGTGGTGCCGACGGTGAAGGATATCGGCCTGTGGGGTCCGCGCGTGCAGAAGGCGTTCGCCGAGATGGGCGTGATGGACTACGCCAAGATCGACGTCGCCGAAGTCCTCGCCAACGACGGCAAGGTGGCCGACGACTTCGACCGCAAGATGTTCGTCGAGAAATCGATCGCGGCCGAGTAGCGCCCGCGTCAGAGCAGAAGCAGCAACAGGATCAGCAACGCGGCCGGCACGAGCAGCGGATAAGCCAGCACCGGCAGCAGCGCGCCGCCGATCACGGCTCCGATCAGGTAGCCGGTCCAGGTCAGCGCCAGGAGCCATGTGTTCACGGCGGACGGCGGCGGCGTGGCGCCGCCGGGCCACAGCCGG
>LSKJ01000260.1 GCA_001557035.1 Rhodospirillaceae bacterium CCH5-H10
CCGCTCTCGCCACGTCCTTCGCGCTGATGCTGCGGCTGCTGCTGCGCGACCTGCGCCCGTTGCCGGCCGCCCTGTTCGCGCTCGCCGCCATCGCGATGACCTTGCCGCACTTCCTCGCGCGGCCGCACGCTCTTGCGTTCCCGTTCATGCTGATCTGGATGGCGGGCCTCGTGCGCGCGGTCGAGGAACGCCGCGCGCCCGAGCCGCTTCTGCTTCTGGCCATGCTGCTGTGGGCCAACCTTCACGGTGGTTTCACGCTCGGCCTGTTGCTGGGCGGCGCCTTCGCGGTCGAGGCGCTGCTGGGCGCGCGCGACGTGACCGAACGCAAGACGCTGTTCTTTGGCTGGGCGAAGTTCGGCGCGGCCGCCTTCGTCGTCGCCTGCATCACGCCCTACGGGCCCGAGCCGATCTTTGTCACCCTGCGCATTTTTGGCATGGGCGACGCGCTGGCCTTCATCTCGGAATGGAAGTCGCCCGATTTCCAGAAGCAGCCGCTGGCCGAGCTGGTGCTGCTGATCGCGCTCTACGCCGCCCTGTCGCGTGGCTTGAAACTGCCGCTGCTGCGCCTGCTGATCGTGCTGGGCCTGCTGCACCTCTATCTCAGCTACGCGCGCAATGCCGAGCTGCTGGCCATGCTCGCGCCGCTGGCGATCGCCCCGCTGCTGGCGCGGCAATGGCCGGCGCTGCGGCCCGATCCATCCCCCGGACTTGGCGCGTCGTTGTCGGACCAGGCCGCCGCGCTGGCGCTACCGG
>LSKJ01000261.1 GCA_001557035.1 Rhodospirillaceae bacterium CCH5-H10
AAACCGTTCACCATGTCCCCGAACAGGTGTTCACCATCTCCCCGGCCCAAACACATTCTGAATGGGGAGGACGGTTCCTTAGCCCGCCGTCTGCGCGCCGCGCACTAGTCGGCCGGGACGTTCGCCGGTCAGTTCGTCGTTCTGCACCGTCTCGACGCCGGCGTTGAAGGTGTGTTTGTAGCCCGAGGCGCGCTGGATCAGGCGGCGGCCGCCGGTCGGCAGATCGTAGGCCACTTCCGGCCGCTTCAGCGTGAGATTGTCGAAGTCGATGACGTTGATGTCGGCCTTGTGGCCCGGCGCCAGCAGGCCGCGGTCCATCAGCCCGTAGGCCTCGGCCGTGCCGCGCGTCTGCTTGGCGATCAGGAATTCGAGGTCGAGCTTCGGCCCGCGCGTGCGGTCGCGGCCCCACAAGGTGAGCAGCGAGGTCGGTGAGGAGGCGTCGCAGATCACGCCGACATGGGCGCCGCCGTCGGCGATGCCCAGCACCGACGCCGGATCGGTGATCATCTCGTGCACGACGTCGAGACTGCCATAGGCATAGTTCTCGAACGGCAGCATCAGCAGGCCCTTGCCGCCGCGCGACATCATCTCCTCGAGCGCCACGGCGTGCGGCGTCCGTCCCGTGCGCTGCGCGATCGCCGCGATCGAGTCCTTGCTGTCGGGCTCGTAGTCCGGCCGGTCGGCGATCGGAAACATCCGGTCGAAGGCCTCGGCCATGAAGGCGCGCGGGTTGGGTTCCTGCTTGCCTTCGGTCAGCACCCGGCGCAGCTCGGCGTCGGACACGAGGCGCTGGTAGCGCTCCTCGGGCGACAGCTTGCGCATGTCGAGCCAGGCGCGGTGGCCGGCGAACGGATGCGCCGTCGTCTCGAGTCCCATGATGACGCCGATCGGACGCGAGCCAACCTGTGCATTGGCCTTACGGCCGGTACGACGCACCGCGTTGATCTGGTCGAGCGTCTCGCGCCACAGTTTGGGCTGGGCATCGACCTGAACCAGCAGGCAGGAGAGGGGACGGCCGGCAAGTTTAGCCGCCGCGTCCAGAGCCTCGAACTCGCCGGGTCCGAAGTCGGAGTTGACCTGCAGCACGCCGCGGCCGGCGCGCTTCATGCCCTGGGCGATGCCGAGAAGCTCGGCCTCGCGGGCGCTGAGCGAGGGCGTGAAGCGGCCGTCGCGCGCCTTGTGCTTGGTGGTGCGCGATGTCGTGAAGCCCATCGCGCCGGCACGCAGTGCCTCTTCGGTGAGGCGCGCCATCTCCTCGATCTCGCGTTCGGTCGGCACCTCGGCATGGTCGGCGCCGCGATCGCCCATCACGTAGAAGCGCAGCGCGCCGTGCGGCAGTTGCGCGGCCACGTCGACCGCGCGATCCATCGAGGCCAGCGCGTCGAGATAGTCGGGGAAGGACTCCCAGTTGAACTTCACACCTTCGCTGAGAACGGTGCCGGGAATGTCCTCGACGCCTTCCATCAGGTTGATGAGATAGCCCGAGGCGCCGGGACGGACCGGCGCGAAGCCGACACCGCAATTGCCGAACACCGTCGTCGTGACGCCATGCCACGAGGAGGGCGTGACGAACGGATCCCACGTCGCCTGGCCGTCGTAATGCGTGTGGATGTCGACGAAGCCCGGGGCGACGATCAGCCCCTCGGCATCGATCTCGCGCTTGCCGGCGCCCAGCTTGGGCTCGACGGCGGCGATGCGGTTACCTTGCACTGCAACATCGGCGACGCGGCGCGGGGCGCCCGAGCCGTCGATCACGGTTCCGTTTCGGATGACGAGGTCAAACATGGCGCGGAGGATAGGCCCGGGCGGTGGCCCCGGTCTATGTTCGGGATCTCGAAAAGCCATCCCGTCCGGGGGACCGACCTTTGCAGAAACCGCTTCTCTTCTCGCCTCTCAAGATGCGCGGCGTCACGGCGCCCAACCGCTGTGTCGTTTCGCCGATGGTCCAGTTCCGCGCGACGGACGGGCTGGTGAACGATTTCCATCTGGTTCATCTCGGCAAGTTCGCGCTGGGCAAGTTCGGCGTCGTCTTCACCGAGAATTGCGCGGTCGAGCCGCGCGGCCGCGTCACGCAGGGCGATCTCGGCCTGTGGGATGACGGCCAGATCGCCAGCCACAAGCGGCTGACGGATTTCATCCGCGGCGAGGGCGTGCTCTCGGCGACGCAGATCACTCACTCCGGCCGCAAGGGCTCGACGCCGCGCACCTTCGACAAGCGCGGGCAGTTCGGACCGGAAGGCGCGGGCTGGCAGAAATGGGAAGTGGTCGGCCCGACCGATCTCGCCGCCGCCGAAGGCTGGCTGAAGCCGCGCGCTTTGTCGGTCGACGAGATCGAGGAGCTGGTGCGGAAGTTCGCCGCCGCCGCTAAGCGCGCCGATGCGGCAGGCTACGACGTGCTCGAGGTGCATGGCGCGCACGGCTACCTGCTGGCGCAGTTCCTCTCGCCGATCAGCAACACGCGCAACGACCAGTATGGCGGCGACCGCGCCGGTCGCATGCGCTTCCCGCTCGACGTGGCCCGCGCGGTGCGTCAGGCGTGGCCGGAGAGCAAGCCGCTGTTCGTGCGTGTCTCCGCCGTCGATGGCGGTGGCGGCTGGGACGTCGACGACACGGTGGCGTTCGCCCAGGAGCTGAAGGCGATCGGTGTCGACGTGATCGACTGTTCCTCCGGCGGCATCGCCGGTGCCGCGACGGCGGCGGGCGTGAAGCGCGGTCTCGGCTTCCAGGTGCCGTTCGCTTCGGCGGTGAAGAAGGGCGCCGGCATCCCCACCATGGCGGTCGGCTTGATCCTCGACGGACCGCAGGCGGAAGCGATCCTGCAGGAAGGCGATGCCGACCTGATCGCGATCGGTCGCCAGGCGCTCTACGAACCGTTCTGGGCGCTGCACGCCGCACAGGCGCTGGGCTGCGATCCGGACTTCGACCTGTGGACGCCGGAATATGGCTGGTGGCTGGAGAAGCGCGAGCACACGCTCGGCCGCAAGTAACGAACAAGACAATAAACGGGAAACGTACATGACGGGTATTCTTGCGGGCCTCCGCATCGTCGAGGGCTCGGCTTTCATTGCCGCGCCCCTGGGCGGCATGACTCTCGCCCAGATGGGCGCCGACGTGATCCGCTTCGACGATATCGCCGGCGGCCTCGACAACGATCGCTGGCCGATCACCGACGATGGGCGCTCCATCTATTGGGCGGGTCTCAACAAGGGCAAGCGGTCGATCGCGGTCGACCTGCGCAATCCCCGTGGCCGCGAGCTGCTCACGGCGCTGATCACGGCGCCGGGCGAGGGCGGTGGCATCTTCACGACCAACATGCCGGCGCGCGGCTGGCTCGCCTACGAAGAGCTGGCGAAGAAGCGCGCCGACCTGATCGCGCTCAACATCATCGGCGCGCGAGATGGCTCCGCGCACGTCGACTACACGGTGAACGCCATCACCGGCTTTCCGATGGTCACCGGCCCGGTGAGCCATGAAGGACCGGTGAATGCGGTCTGCCCGCCCTGGGATCTCGCGGCGGCCTATGCGGGCGCCCTGTCGATCCTGGCCGCAGAGCGTCATCGCCGCATGACGGGACAGGGCCAGAAGATCGTGCTGCCGCTGCAGGACGTGGCGCTCGCGACGACATCGGCACTGGGCTACATCGGCGAAGCGGTCGTCAACGACGTCGACCGTCCGCGTTATGGCAACGAGATCTTCGGCACCTTCGGACGCGACTTCCGCACGAAGGACGGCCGCTTCGTGATGATCTGCATCTTCTCGGACCGCCATGTCGATGCCTTGGCGGCGGCCGGTGGCTTTGCCGAGGCATTCCGGAAAATCGAGGCCGAGACCGGGCTCGACCTCAAGACCGATGCCGGGCGCTGGAATGCGCGCCGGCAGCTGATCGCCGTGATCGAGCCGTGGGTCGCCGCGCACGATGCGGCCGATGTCGCGGCAGCGCTCAAGAAGGCCGGTGCCCTGTGGGCCCCCTACCAGACGTTCCGCGAGCTGGCGGCCGACAAGACCAACGTGGGCGAGAATCCGATGTTCTCCGTGCTCGACCAGCCGGGCATCGGCCGCTATCCGGTCGCCGCCTCACCGATGCAGTTCGGCGCCGTGCCGCGCCAGCTGCCGCAGCCGGCGCCCGTGCTCGGCCAGCATACGGACGAGATCCTTTCGGGTATTCTCGGCCTGCCCGGGCACGAGATCGCCCGGCTGCATGACGACAAGGTCATCGGTGGGCCCAGATAGGATCCTAATCGCCGGCGGCGGCATCGGCGGACTGGCAACGGCGCTGGCGCTGGCCCAAAAGGGTATCGCCTCGCAGGTGCTGGAGAAGGCGGGCCGCCTCGGCGAGATCGGCGCGGGCATCCAGCTCGGACCCAACGCTTTCCACTGCTTCGATCATCTCGGTGTCGGCGAGGCCGCGCGCGGCATGGCGGTCTATATCGACCAGCTTCGCCTCATGGACGCGCTGGCGGACGGCGAGATCTGCCATATCGATCTCGGCGAGAAGTTCCGCGCCCGCTTCGGCAATCCCTATGCCGTCGTCCATCGCGGCGACCTGCATGGCGTGCTGCTGAAGGCCTGCCAGGACCATCCGCTGATCGAGTTGCGCACCAGCGCCGAAGTCATGGGCTACGATCAGGACGGCGCCAGCGTCTCGGCGCGGCTGCGCAACGGCGAGACCGTAACGGGCCGGGCGCTGATCGGCGCCGACGGCCTGTGGTCGAACGTGCGGGCGCAGGTGACGGCGGACGGGCCGCCGCGCGTGTCGGGGCACACGACCTACCGGTCGGTGATCCCGACCGAGCAGATGCCGGAGGACCTGCGCTGGAACGCCGCCACGCTCTGGGCCGGGCCGAAGTGCCACATCGTCCACTACCCTTTGTCGGGCTGGAAGGTGTTCAACCTCGTCGTGACCTACCATAACCACGCGCCCGAGCCGGTGGCCGGCAAGCCGATCGACACCGAAGAGGTCCGGAAGGGTTTCACCCATGTCTGCGAACGGGCGCAGAACATCATCCGCCATGGCCAGAACTGGCACATGTGGGTTCTCTGTGACCGCGACCCGGTCGACCGGTGGGTCGACGGAAGGGTGGCGCTGCTGGGCGATGCCGCACACCCCATGCTGCAGTACATGTCCCAAGGCGGATGCATGGCGATGGAAGATGCGGTCTGCCTGGCCGATGCGCTGTCCCGCAACGATTCCGTCGAGGCTGGCCTCGCTTCCTATCGGGACCGCCGAGTGCTGCGCACGGCGCGCACGCAGCTGATGTCCCGCGCCATGGGCGATCACGTCTATCACCCGGTCGGTCCGCACGCGGCCCTGCGCAACAGCATCATGGGCGCGCGGACCCAGGATCAGTGGCTCGACACGCTGCAGTGGCTTTACGGCGGCAACGGGCTCGGCTAGGGCTGCTGGCTCAGGCTGCGTCAGCGGAGCTCCAGGAATGCGCCACGTCTTCTTCGTCCTCGCCCTGCTGTGCACGGCGCTGAGCGCAGGCATCTTCTATTCCTTCTCGACCATCGTCATGCCCGGGCTCGACCTCGGCGGTGCGGCGTCGGCCGTGAATGCCATGCACGGCATCAACACCATCGTGCGCAGCCCGTTGTTCGCCATCGTGTTCTTCGGTGCCCTGGTGCTGCCACTGCTGGCGGCACTCGGTTCCCGCTCGGCCGGTCATCGCGGCGCCGCCCGACTCGCGGGCCTGGCGGCGCTGATCTATGCCGCCGCCGTCATCGGCGTCACCCTGCAGGTCAACGTGCCCCTGAACGAGACGCTTGCCTCCTTCACCGTGGCCGGCACCGACGCCAATGCCGCGAACTGGAAGGAGTTCGCAGGACCATGGGCGCTGTGGAACCACGTCCGCACCCTGGGCGCGATCCTGGCGCTGCTCTGCCTGCTCGCCGCCTGGGCGGTCGACCTGACCTCGGTGAACCGGCGTTCCTACGGCCTGCGCTGACCGCAGCCCCCGGCGAGGACGTCAGATGATGACGTCCTCGTGCATCGCGGCCATCAGGCCGGGGTTGTCACGATAGTCGACGTGCACGCCGACCAGCACCGGGCCGTCCATCGCCATGGCCTTGCGCAGCGTCGGCTCGATCGCGTCGGCATCCTTGATCATCAGTCCCTGCGCGCCCATCGACTCGGCGAACTTCACCAGGTCCACGGGGCCGAAATGCACGCCTGAATCGCGGCCGTAGGCGGCGACCTGCTGAATGCCGACCATGTTGTAGCTGCCGTCGATCCAGACGATGTGCACGAAGTTGCACTTGAGCCGGACCGCCGTCTCGAGCTCGACGGCGGAGAACAGGAAACCGCCATCGCCGGAGATCGAGATCACCTTGCGGCCCGGCTCGGCGAGGCAGGCCGCGATGCCCCACGGCAGGGCGACGCCCAGCGTCTGCTGGCCGTTGCTGATCAGGATCTGCCGCGGCCGGTGGCTGATGAGGTGCCGGGCCATCCAGATGTGGAACGAGCCCATGTCGGAGCAGAGCGTCACGTCCTCGTCGATCAGCTTCTGCAGCTCGTGGACGAGGCGCAGCGGATGGACCGGCGTGCCGTTCCGTTTGGCCGCCTCGGCCGCGACCGTCGTGCGCTCGCGATGGATCTCGGCCAGCAGCGCCGACTGCGTGGGTCGTTCCCTGGGCTTCAGCAGCGCCGACAGGGCACGCAGGGTCGCCGCGCTGTCGCCCATCAGCTCGACGTCGGGGCGGTAACACTGGTCATAATCGGCAGGGATGCAGTCGATATGGATCAGCTTGCGCTTGCTTCCTGCATTCCAGAGCCCGGGATCGTATTCGACCGGATCGAAGCCGATCGTGACGACCACGTCGGCCTCATCGAGCAGGCGATCCGCCGGCTGGTTGTGGAACAGGCCGACACGTCCGCCGAAACAGTCGAGCCGGTCGCGCGGGACGACGCCGGCGGCCTGATAGGTACCGGCCACCGCCAGCCGCGTCCGCGCCAGCAGCACGCGCACGGCCTCGGCGACGGGTCCCTGGCTTGCCAACATGCCGAGCAGGACCACCGGCCTTTCGGCCGCATCGATCAGCCGGGCGGCTTCCGCGATCGCCTCGGTGTTGGCGGCACCCAGTCGCGGCACGGTCGCCGGTGCGAGCACGGGGCCGGGAGCTGCCGCCTTCATCACGTCCTTGGGCAGGCCGAGAAAGGCCGTCCCCGGACGGCCGGACTCGGCGGCACGGAAGGCGGAGGCGATGGCCTCGGAGATGGCCGACGGCGAATCGATCTCGGCGGCGTACTTGGTGACGGGCCGCAACAGCGCCACCGTGTCCATGCTCTGGTGCGCCTGCTTCAGCCGGTCGGCGATCGGCACCGCGCCGCCCAGTGCCACCACCGGGTCGCCCTCGGTGTTTGCGGTGGCGAGACCGGTGGCGAGGTTGGAGACGCCGGGGCCGGAGGTGACGAGTACCACGCCCGCCTTGCCGGTGAGGCGACCCAGCCCACCCGCGATGAAGGTCGCGTTCTGCTCGTGGCGGCAGACGGTGAGCCTGATCCTGGAATCGACCAGCGCGTCGAACACCGGATCGATCTTGGCGCCGGGAATGCCGAATATATACTCGACGCCCTGGGCTTCGAGGTTGCGCACCAGCAGGTGTGCGCCGTTCTTCGGATCGCTGCTCATCGTGTCGCTCCGCTCTCGCTTCCGGGCCGTGTCCGGGCGATCATGCCCGTCCGGGCAGCCCTTGTCGCCCGCGATGGAAGGATGTCGCAATGCCGAGGCTTACGGTCGAAGTGTATCAATCGCTCATGGATGCGCTGGTGGCGCATTGCGAGAAGACCGGCGAGCCGCTGCGCCATTTCGTGTCCCGCGCCCTGTCCGATGCGCTGGGTCTCGATCATTCGACCCTGTTCCAGGTCTCGACCACAGGCGCGCTGGTCCAGGGCGTCTACAACAAGGCTGTCACGGTGGGCGGCCTCAAGACTCACGGCGACTTCGGCCTCGGCACCTTCGAGGGGCTGGACGGCGAGATGGTCGTGCTCGACGGCAAGTTCTACCAGGCTCACGCCGACGGCAGCATCACCGCGCCGGTGGACGCGGCGCCGGTGCCCTTCGCGACCCTGACCAACTTCCAGCCCCAGCATCGCGGCAATATTGAGAACGTGACGTCCATGTCGTCGCTCACGGGCGAACTCGACAAGCTGCGCCGTTCCGACAATCTCTTCTTCGCGGTGCGCGTCGATGGCGAGTTCGAGGAAGTCTACTGGCGGGTCGCCTGCAAGGTCGAGGCGGGCGTTCATCTCGACAAGGCGACCGACGCCCAGGCCGAATTCCGGCAGAGCAATATCAAGGGAACGATGGTCGGCTTCTGGTCCCCGGCCTATTCGCGCACCATTGCCGTCGCGGGCTGGCACCTGCATTTCCTGACGGAGGATCGCAAGGCGGGCGGCCATGTGCTGGGCTGCAAGGCGACCTCGCTCGACGTGCAGGTACAGGACCTCGACGATCTACGTCTGGCCATTCCCGAAACCCGCGAATTCCTGCATGCCGACCTGACCCAGGACCCGGCCGCTGCGCTCGAGAAGGCTGAGATGGCCAAGAATCGGTAGGCGATCACACAGGACGGATGATCTCCGTCCCGTGTTTCACCCTGCCGGTCTGGCGCCGCGGTCAGTCCGCCGGCCCGGAAATGCCGCTCAGGTCTTGGGTGTCGGCGGGCTTGCCAGCATTTCGGCGCAGGCGCGGGCTACGTCGGAGTCGGCATCCTTGGCACCGGGCATCGTGGCGAAGCCACTCTTGGCGACCACGTTGCCGCGGTCCCAGGTGCTCGCCTTGGTGAGTTCGGCAATCTTGCCCGCGGCATCGTCCTGGCGCTTGAAGCGGTCGACGCAGATCGGTGCAAGGGCCACCACGACGGCGTCGCGGACGGCGGATGCTGAATCCTTGCGTGCCGTTCCGCCGGTAACCCAGCCGCCCCAGGTGAAGCCGATGACCATGCAGAGGACGGCGCCGCCGACGGCGCTCCAGATCAGGGTGCTGATGTTCTTTGGCATTGTCATGGAATGTCTTTCCGGGGCCGTGCGGCCTCCTTCGGCTCGGCGCGCGCAGGATTGCGCAGCCGGCGTTCGATAGAACGAGGAATCTCGTGAACGAGACCGGCCGTTCGGGCCGGTTCGGATGCGGTCGCCTCGGTACGCGGGCGGGAGCACACACATCTCTCAGCCATCGCAGGCCTACCATTTGGTGGGCGATGGTATTGACTTGGTACAGGTTGCGCGCGCGAGTGTCCAACCGGGCGCTGGAGTGATCGGTATGGACGCGATGAAGCGGGCACTCTTCCTTGCAACGCTGGCCGCGGCGTTGCTCCTCGGTGCGACGTCGCCGCAGGCACAGCCGGATGGCGAGGCAGGCCAGTTCATCGCTCAATGGAAGACGAGCAATGCGCTGTGTCCAAACGCTGCGACGCCGGCGCTCGAAGCGATCGCCTCCTGCGAGCAGCGCGATACCTATTCAAAGCTGCTGTCGGCCTCGAACTATTGCTATGGACCGGTCGAGGGCGCGGCTGCCGGATGGACGTCGTGCGGCGGCGATCCGGCGGCTGGCAAGCCCAGCGCCAAGGCGCTCGCGGACGCAACGTTGGCGCGCGCAACCGAAAGATTCCAGAGGATGGGCGGCGTGTTCGTGCTGCCGGCGACGATCAATGGAACGTCGACTGCCTATTTCATCGTCGATTCGGGCGCGTCCAACGTCCAGATTCCGGAGGAGCTGGCCGAGGAGATGAAGCGCAACGGCACGCTCACCGAAGCCGATTCGCTCGGCCAGCGACGCTTCACCCTGGCCGACGGCAGCGGCCTTCAGCAGCGCATCGTGCGGCTCCGCTCGATCCGGATCGGCGAGCGGACGATGGAGAACGTGATGGCGTCCGTCAGCCCGCCACGCAGCCGGGCCCTGCTGGGGCAGAGCTTCCTGCGCCGCCTCAGCTCCTGGAAGATCGACAACGTCAGGAACTCGATCGAATTCGAGTTCACAGGGTCGTTCTAGAACGTCCCGATTACTATTCCTCCCCCGTCACACGGGGGAGGTGGCCCGAAGGGCCGGAGGGGGAGGGCCATGAGTTTGAACTCTTGCCGAACAGCGATCTCGGTGCTGCTTTCCCCCTCCCGGCCTCCCCCGTGAGACGGGGGAGGTGAAGTCGAGTTAGGTCGGCGCCGGGATCTTCGCGTCCTTGATCACCTTGCGCCAGCGCACGGTCTCGTCGGCCAGGCGCTTGGCGTAGGCTTCCGGCGTGCCGCCGGTCGGGATGAAGCCGAGCGACATCAGCCTCTCGCGCACCGCCTCGGCCTTCAGCGCGGCATTCACCGCCGCGTTCAGCTCCTGGATCGTCTCGCGCGGCGTGCCCGCCGTCGTCGCCACACCGAAATAGACCGCGGCCTCGAGTTCCGGTGCGCCCAGCTCGCTGGCCACCGGCACGGTCGGGATGTTGGCGACGCGGCTCTTGGCGCCGCAGATCAGGCCGCGCATCGTGCCGGCGCGGATCTGCGCGTCGACCGGCGTGGTGACGTCGACGAAGGCCGGCACATGGCCGGCGACCGCGTCGCGCAGCGCTTCGGCGGCGGCCTTGTAGGGGATGTGCTGCAGCTTGCCGTTGGTGCGCGTGGCGATCACCTCGCCCCACAGGTGCGGCAGTCCGCCGGAGCTCGAGGTCGAGTAGTGCACGGGGCCGGGCTGCGCCTTCACCCAGTCGATGAATTCCGCGAAGGTCTTGGCCGGATTGTTGGCATTGACCGCGAGCACGCAGGGAATGTCGGCGAGCTGGGCCACCGGCGCGAGGTCCTTCTGCGGATCGATCGGCATCGGGATGTCGAACGCCGGCTGCAGGGCCGCCGTGGTCGTCAGCACCATCAGGCTGGTGCCGTCGGGCTTGCTCTTGGCCACGTTCACCATGCCGACCATCGTGCCGCCGCCGGGCCGGTTCTCCACCACGATGTTCTTGCCGGTGTCGGCCGCCATGCGTTCAGCCAGCACGCGGCCGGCCGTGTCGGTCGAGCCGCCGGGACCGTAGGGGACGACGAGGCGGATCTGCCCGCTCTGACCGAAAGCGATCGAGGGCAGCGTGAGCGCGGCCGCGGTACCCGCGACGAAAGTACGGCGTTGGATCATGTGAAGTCCTTCCCAAGATTCATTCGTTGTCGCCGGGAAACTAAGGCGGCGCCTCGCGCCCCGGCAAGGCGTGGAGAGACCGTCGCACCGCCAGCCGAACGGCAGATGGCGGTTTCAAGGCAGCGCTTTGCGCAATCTGTCCGTGCGCGCGCGGTCGATGCTGCGTCCGTCGGCGGCAATCGCCACGGCATAGTCGTTTTCGGCACTCTCCGCGCTCACGATGCCGTCCCGGACGTCGCGCAGCACCTGTTCGGGATCGCGCGTCTTCGGATCGCCGTAGCCGCCGCCGCCGGGCGACAGCGCGCGGTAGGTGCCGACGCCATGGCGCTCCACGCCGTACTTCGGCGCCTGGATGCGTGTGCCATCGGCCAGGGTCAGGATCACCTCGCCACCGGCGCCGGCCCGACCGCCTGCGACACCGAAGCTCGACGGCGCACCGGCGCCCTCGCCCCGGAAGGCATAGTCGGCTTGGGTGAACATCTCGACCTCGTAGTCGCATCCGGCGCCGCCCCGGAAGCGCCCGGGGCCAGCCGTGTCCTGGCGCAGTTCCTGGCGGCGGAAGCGCGCGGGGTAGAGCTGCTCGTAGGTCTCGAGGTTGGGGAGCGTGAGGCCGCCCAGGGTGATGAGATGGCCGATCAGGTGAAAGCCGTCGCGGCCCTCGACGCCGCCGCCGGCCGGCGCGCCGGCCCACTGGTACATGACATAGCGCCCGCCATCTTCGCGCAGGCCGGCGGTGACGGCATGCACCGCCTTCGACCAGCCGGCCGAGGCGCGCTCGGGCAGGGCCTTTGCCAGCGCCTTCCACATCGCGTGGATGATCTCGTGTGCCACGAACACCGTGTTCATGGTCATCGGTGCGGGCATGCGGGCGTTCACAAGCGTGCCCTCGGGCAGGCGGATTTCGACGCTGCGGAAAGCGCCCTCGTTCTTCGGCAGGTCGGGCTCGAAGAACGAGGCCAGCGACATGAACACCGCCGAGGTGGAGTTGGCGATCGAGCTGTTCTTGAAGCCGCGCACCTGCGGCGAGGTGCCGGCAAAATCGACGACCAGTTTGCGGTCCTTCACCGTGATCGTGACGGCGATCTTCGCGTCGATCGGCTCGAAGCAGTCGTTGTCGACCGGCTCCTCGCCCTTCCAGACGCCTTGCGCGAGGCGGTCGATGCAGGTCTGGAAGCGGCGGTCGGCATGGTCGAGCACGCCCTCGAAGAAGTCGTCGGCCTGATCGACGCCCAGCTCCTCGACCAGCAGCGCGATCCGCTCCGCACCGATGCGCGTCGAGCCGATCATGGCACGCAGGTCGCCGTCGAGCGCCTCGGGCAGGCGGGTGTTGAGCATGAGGAGGCGCCACAGGTCGTCGCGCACCTTTCCGGCCTCGATCAGCTTCAGCACGGGCAGGCGGATGCCTTCGTGGAAGATCTCCGTCGCCGCCGAATTGTAGGTACCGGCCGCGCCGCCGCCGATGTCGGCCTGGTGGGCGCGGTTGCAGGCGAAGGCCACGAGCTTGCGGCCGACGAATACCGGCCGCGTGATCACCCAGTCGGGCAGATGGTTGCCGCCCGCCGTGTAGGGATCGTTCAGCAGGAACACGTCCTCGGGCGCGATGTCGCCCTTGAAGTCGCGCAGGATGGCGCGCACCGCGAAGCCGCCGCCGCCGGTATGGATCGGGATGCCGTCGGCCTGGCTGATCAAGGTGCCGCGCGCATCGGCGATGAAGCAGGAGAAGTCGTGGCTCTGGCTGAAGATCGGCGACCGCGCGGTGCGCGTCATCACCCAGCCCATCTGATGCGAGATGTGATCGAGCCGGTTCTGCACCAGCGCCAAAGTGACGGGATCGAGGTTCATCGGCTGATCCTCCAATTTGCCTCACCCTGAGGAGGCCGCGCAGCGGCCGTCTCGAAGGGTCGGCACGAGCACCTTGACTGTCGCCCATCCTTCGAGACGCACGCCTGCGGCGTGCTCCTCAGGATGAGGTGGTGTGGGTGCGAGCTACGAAGCACTGGCGTTTACATGCACGAGGAAATCGTCGCGTTCGTCGACTTCGAGCAAATCGTTGGGGCCGACGAAGGCCGTCGTCGTGCGCTCCTCGACCAGCAGCGGGCCGTTGAGGCGGCAGCCGGGGCGCAGGTCGGCGCCGTCGTAGATCGGCACGTCGAGCCAGCCGGTTGCCGGATCAATCCAGACCTTTCGCGTCTCGCGAGGTTTGGCCGTGTCGGTCTGTGGCGTGCGAGCTGCCGGTGGTGTCCAGTCGAGGCGGCCGCGGCCCACGACGCGGAGCGCCGTGATGTCGATGCGGCCGCCCGGCTGGATGTGACCGAACAGGCGCTGATGCTCGGCCTCGAAAGCCTTGCGCGCGGCGGCGGCGTCGAAGCCCGATGCGGAAAGGGGCGCGCGCACCGGCCATTGCTGGCCGTCGTAACGCAGGTCGAGCTGGCGCTCGATCGCGACCTCGTCGGCGTCGAACCCGTCGCGGGCCAGCGCTTCGCGCGCGCGGGCTTCGATCTGGGCGAAGCCTGCTTCGAGGGCCGAGGTCTCGACCTTGTCGAGGTCGGCCAGGAAGACCTGCAGGTAATCCTGCCGCACGTCGGACTGGAGCATGCCCATGGCGCAGAACGCGCCGGCGGCGCGCGGCAGCAGGGCGCGGCGGCAGCCCAGCGCGCGAGCGACCGCGGTGCCATGCATCGGCCCGGCGCCGCCGGCGGCGACGAGGGTGAAGGTCGCGGGATTGTGGCCGCGCTCGATGCTGAGCCGTTCGACGGCGTGCAGCAGGTTCTGCTCCAGCAGGCGGATGACGCCCGCCGCGGCCTCCTCGACCGAAAGGCCGAGCGGCTTGGCGAGCTTGGTCTCGATGGCCTTGCGTGCAAGGCCTGCGTCGAGAGTCACGGCGCCGCCGGCTAGCGGACCGGGACGCAGGCGGCCCAGCACGAGCTGCGCATCCGTGACGGTCGGGTTCTCGCCGCCCAATCCATAGGCTGCGGGACCGGGGCGGGCGCCGGCGCCCTGCGGGCCGGCATGGAGCAGGCCGGCATCGTCGACCCAGGCGACCGTGCCGCCACCGGCGCCGACCGTGTGGATCTCCACCGAGGGCGTGGTGAGATGATAGCCGTCGATGGTGAGTTCGTCGGTGACCGGCACGTCGCCCTGCGCCATCACCATCACGTCGCAGCTCGTGCCGCCGATTTCCATCGAGATCAGGTTTGCTTTCTCACCCGGCGCCGCGCAGCCCTTGAGCGCACCGACGCCGGCCGCCGGGCCCGACAGGACCAGCATCACCGGCCGCGCCGCCACCTGGTCGACCGACACCGCGCCGCCGTTGCTCTGCAGCAGCAGCAGCGAGCGCGGCAGGCCGAACTGGCGCAGCTGCTCGTCGAGCGCGCGCAGGTAGCTCGTGACCTTGGGCGCGACATAGGCGTTCACGACGGCGGTCGAGCCGCGCTCGTACTCGCCCATGGTCGGCATGACCTCGCTCGACAGCGAGACCCACTTGCCGTTCCACGCCTTGGCGAGGTGGCCGCCCACCGCGCGTTCGTGCGCGCCGTCGAGGAAGGAATTGAACAGGCAGACCGCGACCGATTCGACGCCTTCCTCGGCGAAGATCTTGGCCGCTGCGTCGACGTCCTCGGTCTTCAGTGGCGCAAGCTCGGTACCGTCGGCGGCGATGCGGCCGCGCACCGGCAGGCGCAGATAGCGGGGCACAAGAACCTGCGGGAACGGCGAGCGATGGTCCCATTGGTTCTCGCGAATGCCGCGGCGGATCTCGAGCGAATCGCGGAAGCCCTCGGTCGTCAGCATGCCGACCCTGGCGCCCTTTTTTTCGAGGATCGTGTTGGTCGCCACGGTCGAGCCGTGGACGAACAGCGCGCAGTCGCGCAGCAGCGCCGTCAGCGTGATGTCGAGCTGCTTCGCCGCCAGCCGCAGCACGCCCAGCACGCCTTCGCTGGGATCGGCCGGGACCGATGGCGACTTGAAGATGCGCACCGCGCCGGCGGCGTCGCGCAGCACCATGTCGGTGAAGGTACCGCCCACATCGACGCCGATGCGCCACGGGGCGAGAAGGGCGGGAGGGGCTTCCGTCACTTGGGCAGGCTTCCCAGCACTTCGTCGGTATGCTCGCCGAGCGTGGGCGCGGAGCGCGGCGAATGCGGCCGTACATGGTCGAACGCGATCGGCAGGCCGACCACCTTCGGTCCCCCCGGCAGTTGCTGGATGAGCTTGGAGGCTTCCATCTGTTCGGTGCGTGCCAGCTCGCCGATGTCGTTCACGGCGGCGCAGGGCACGCCGGCTTTCTCCATCGCTTCCAGCCATTCGGCGCGTGGCCTGGCCTTGAGCGCCTCGGCGATCATCGGCAGCAGCTCGGCCTTGTTGGCGACGCGCTGGGCGCTCTTTGCGAACTTCGGGTCGGTGGCCCACTCGTCGCGGCCCAGCACCTTGGCGCAGCGCGCCCACAGCCGGTCGTTGCCCGGCGCGAGGCAGATCGGATGATCGGCCGTGTCGAAGGTCTGGTAGGGCACGATCACCGGGCTGCCGGTGCCGTGGCGCTTGGAGACGGTGCCGTTGGCGAGGTAGCCGTTCACCTGGCCCTCGACCCAGTGGACGGCCGAGTCGAACAGCGACGTGTCGACGAGGCAGCCCTTGCCGGTCTTGTCGCGCAGCCTGAGCGCTGCCAGCGCGCCGATGGTGCAGAACATGCCGGTCGCCTTGTCGTTGATCGAGGCGCCGCAGAAGGTCGGCGGATCCTCCGGCCGGCCTGTCACGCTCATCATGCCGCCGTAGGCCTGCAGCAGCGGATCGAAGGCCGGCTTCATGCGCAGCGGACCTTGGTAGCCGAAGGCCCAGATCGAGCAGTAGATCAGGCGTGGATGGCGCGCCAGCATCGACTCGGGGCCGATGCCGACCTCGTCGACCACGCCGGGCCGCAGGTTCTGGATCAGGATGTCGGCGGTCTCGCAAAGCCTGTGCAGCTTGTCGACGTCTGCCGCGAGCTTGAGGTCGAGCACGACCGAGCGCTTGTTGCGGTTCTGTGAGTAGAAGTAGAGCGAGGTCTTGCCGTCGGGACCGAACGGAGGGCCCCAGATGCGCGCGTCGTCGCCGCCGTCGGGCTTCTCGATCTTGATCACGTCGGCGCCCATGTCGGCCAGCAGCACGCCGGCCAGCGGACCGGCCAGCGCCTGGCCCACTTCGATGACGCGAACTCCTTCGAGCGGTAGTGTCACTTTACGTCCTCTTCCCGAGCCTGGCGCCATGCGTTTGCGATCGCCGGCATCCTAGCCGCCAGCGACCGTCACACGCTACTTGCAGGTGGCTCGCGAAGCGGAACCGCTTACTCGACGAAGGCCTTTTCGACGACGAACTCGCCCGGCGTGGTGGTGCTGCCCTCGGTGAGGCCCATGCCTTCGAGCAGGGCGCGGGTGTCGGCCAGCATCTGGACCGAACCGCAGAGCATGAAGCGGTCGGTCTCGCGGGCCATCGGCGGCAGGCCGACATCGTTCGCCAGGGTGCCGTTCTCGATCAGGTGCGAGATGCGGCCGCGATACTTGAAGGGCTCGCGGGTCACGGTCGGGTAGTAGACGAGCTTGTCACGGACCAGGTCGCCCAGGATCTCGTCGGCCGGCAGTTCGTCGGCCAGCGCCGAGCGGTAGGCGAGGTCGCGGACATGGCGGCAGCCATGGACCAGGATCACCTTCTCGTAACGCTCGTAGACTTCCGGATCGCGCACGATCGACAGGAACGGGGCGAGGCCGGTGCCGGTGCCCAGCAGGTAGAGGTTGCGGCCCGGCGTGAGGCTGTCGAGCAGGAGCGTGCCGGTGGCCTTGGCGCCGACCAGCACGGGATCGCCCGGCGCCAGGTCCTTGAGGCGCGAGGTGAGCCTGCCGTCGGGCACCTTGATGGAGAAGAACTCCAGCTCGTCGACATAGTGGGCGCTGGCGATGGAGTAGGCGCGCAGCACCGGCTTTCCCTCGACCTTGAGGCCGATCATGGTGAACTGGCCGCTGGCGAAGCGGAAACCCTTGTCGCGGGTCGTCCGGAAGCTGAACAATTCGTCGGTCCAGTGATGCACCGACAAGACGGTCTCGTTTCTCAACGCGCTCACGCAAACGCTCCTACGCAACGGGGGCCGGCGATCATATAGTGCGGTGCAGCATAAATTCCATGTTTGCAAGTAAGTCGCAATAACAAGATTGTCGCGCATTGCGCCCATTGAGCGGCAGTATTTTCTGCAGAAGCGCGATGATCCGGAAGTTTGTGATCCGCCCTGTGCAAGACCATCGCCAGGGCAGTCCGCCAGCCTATAGTCGGGAGCGCCCAACGCCGCTTGCGACGAACCAGAGACCGGGGTCCCGTACGATGAAGATGATGGTAGCGCTGCTCAGTTTGGTCCTGCTGTCCGTCTCGCCGTCGGCGCGCGCCGCCGAGCCCGTCGACATGCTGCTGGTGATGGCGGCCGACGTCTCGCGCAGCGTCACCCAATCGAAGTTCAAGCTCCAGCGTGAAGGCGCGGCGGCCGCGATCACCCATCCCGAGGTGGTGCGCGCCATCACCTCAGGCCCGAACCGGCGCATCGCCATCTGCTTCGTCGAATGGGCCTCGGTCAACATGCAGGCCGTGGTCATCGACTGGATGGTGATCGGCGACGGTGCCTCGGCGCGCAACTTCGGCGACAAGCTGATCGAGACGCCGCGCTCGTTCGCCGGCAGCACCTCGATCAGCGCAGCCATCGATTTTGCGGTCGGCCTGTTCGAACGCGCGCCGTTCGTCGCGGACCGCAAGGTCATCGACGTGTCCGGTGACGGCAACAACATTGGCGGGCGCCTGATCACCGACGCGCGCGACGATGCCGTCGCCCGCAACATCACGATCAACGCATTGGTGATCCTGACGCCGATCGAGGAGTCGTTCCGCCCTGAACACACCAACCCGCCCGGCGGCCTCGAGAAGTACTTTCAGGAAAACGTCATCGGCGGCCAGGGCGCCTTCACGATCGTCGCCGAAAACCACGGCGCCTTCGGCCGGGCCATGACCAAGAAGCTGATCCAGGAGATCGCGGGTTTGCCGGGCGCCCAACTCGCCGCGGGCGACTAGCAAAGCTCAACTGTCGTGCCGAGCCTACTAGTCGTCCTGAGCGCAGCGAAGGACCCAGCGGAACGACCGAAGTACTCCTGAGCAAGCGCTAGATCCTTCGCTGCGCTCAGGATGACAAGTCGGGGGAGTTTTATCGGCGGTCTACTCCGCAGTCGCACCCGACGCCTTGATGATGGGCAGCCACAGCGCCTGGTCGTCGGCGATCAGCTTGCGGGCGGCGGCGGGCGTATCAGGCGGCAGGACCTCGAAGCCCTGGACCAGGAGCTTCTCCTTCACCTGCGGCATCCGGGCGATGCGGCCAATCTCGGTATTGAGACGCGCCACGATCGGTGCGGGCGTGCCGGTCGGCACCGCGAAGCCCAGCCACGTCGCGACGACGAAGTCTGGCACACCTGCCTCCATCATCGTGGGCACGTCGGGCAGGATGGACGAGCGGTCCCTGGTGGTGACGGCCAGCGCCTTCAGCTTGCCGGCCTTGATCTGGCCCACCACGGTCGGGGCATTGAAGAACCCCATCGTCACTTCGCCGTTCACCACCGCGAGGACCGCGGCCGGCGCGCCGCGATAGGGCACATGCTGGAGCTTCACACCGGTGCGCTGCTCCGTGATGACGCCCGACATGTGCAGGCTGCTGCCGACGCCGCTCGACCCGTAGGTGAGTTCGCCTGGCTTGGCGCGCGCCTGCGCGATCACGTCGGCGACGGTGTTGGCCGGATTGGCGGTCGAGACGACCATGACGTTGGTCAGTATCCCGGTCGTCGACACCGGGATGAGATCCTTCAGCGGATCGTAGCCCGGCGACTTGTAGAGACCCATGTTGAACACGGTCGCGCCCTGCGAGGTGAGCAGCAGCGTGTAGCCGTCGGCCGGTGCGCGGGCGCCCTCGGCCGTTCCCAGCAAACCGCCGGCCCCGCCCTTGTTGTCGATCACGACCGGTTGGCCCAGCGCCTTGGCCAGCTCCTCGCCGAAGGTGCGCCCGACGATGTCGGCGCCTGCTCCCGCGGCGAACGGGATGATCATGCGGATCGGGCGCTCGGGCCAATCGGCGGCCATCGCCGGGGCTGCGGCAAGCAGCAGTGCGCCCGTCAGGGCATGTCGGCGCGTCAGAGCCCGGCGTGGCGATCTCATGTCAGCTTCCTCCCAGAAGTTTCGTGCCGGCGCTTTGGCGCTCTTGGGCCGGGCCGCACGCAGCGGCCCGGCCATTGTGCCTTCGACTTACTTGTCGAGCCAGACGTCCTCGAAGCGCGAGCCGTTGTAGAGGCTGTTCACCATCGGGCGGAAGCCCTTCACGTGCGGATGCCAGCAGCTGCCCGAGGCGTTCCACATGATGATGGGACGGAAGCCCTCTTCGAGGATCTGCTTGTCGATCTCCCAGACGAGCTTCTTGCGCTTCTCGATGTCGCGCTCGGCCGACTGGATCGGGAAGAGCTTCTCGATCTCGGGATTGCAGTAGCCGACATAGTTGCGCTCCGACTTGCAAGCATAGTGCTCGAAGTAGGTCTGGTCGGGATCGTCGACGCCGTTGCCGGTGGTGTTGAGGCCGATGGAGTAATCCTTGCGGGCGACCTTGTTGAACCACAAGGCGGTGTCGACGAGGTCGAGCTCGCCGTCGATGTAGATCTCCTTGAGCTGGTCGATCAGGATGACCGCCGGGTCGCGATAGAGCAGGTGATTGCGGGTCGAGACCTTGAGCTTCAACCTGTTGTCCGGGCCATAGCCTGCCTTCTTCATAAGTGCCTGTGCCTCGGCGCGGTTCTTGGCGACGTCGGGTCCATAGCCCTGGACCTTGTCGAACATCTCTTTCGGCATGCCCCAGACGCCGCCGGGCGCCGGCTCCATCACGCCGCCAGCCTCGCCGGCGCCCTGGGCCAGGATGTCGATGAACGACTTGCGGTCGATGGTGAGCAGCATCGCACGGCGGATGTCGGCATTGTCGAACGGCGGTGCCGTGCTGTTCACGATCAGGTTGGTGCTGTTGTTCATCGGCGCGACCTCGCAGACGGCACTGGAGGCCTGCGCCTTGATGTCCTTGAGCAGCGGGATGGTGACGGCGTAGGGCGCCGTCATGTCGTAGCGGCCCGACACGAAGCCAAGCATGGCCGTTCCGCGGGCCGGCACGATCGGCATTTCGACGCCGTCGAGGTAGGGCTTGCCCTTCTTGAAGTAGTCGGGATTGCGGACGAGCTTGACGATTTCCTTCTGCTTGAACTCGCCGAGCTTGAAGGGACCGGTGCCAATCGGCTTGGTGCGCATCTGCGCCGTCGGCACGTGGCAGGAGTAGACGGGGCTGTAGCCCGAGGCGAGCAGGATCAGCAGCGAGGGCTGCGGCTGGCCGAGATGGAAGGTCACCTCGCGGTCGCCGTTGGTCGTGACTTCCTGCAGGTTCCAGTACCACGAGGTACGCGGGTTCTTGCGCAGCTTCTGGGTCTCGCTCTTGCCGGTGAGCATGTCCCAGGTGCACTTCACGTCGGCCGAGGTGAAGGGCTTGCCGTCGTGCCACTTCGCATTGCCAACCAGCTTGAAGGTCAGCTTCTTGCCGTCCTCGCTCCATGCCCAGCTCTCGGCGAGATCGGGCCGGATCGACTCGAGGCTGTTCTGCGGAATCTGCTGATCGAACATGACGAGGTTGTTGTAGATGCCCATGAAGGGCACGACCGTCGAGGTCGTCGCTTCCTCGTGGATCGAGGTGCTGGGCGGATTGTCCGCGATGTACATCTTGAGGGTGCCGCCGCTCTTCTGCGCGAGCGCCGGCGCCACCGACAGGCCGAGCGCCGCCACGGCGCCCAGAATTCCGACCGATAAACGCATGATTTCAAATCCTCCCATACCCGTTGCAGAGAGGATGGCGCGATGCGGCGTCTCCGTCGAGAGGCCCGGTCCGGCTAGCGGATCGTGCTACCGAATCATGGCCCGCAGTTTCGACGACATGAGATCGGCGGCGAGCACGAGGATCAGGATCACGATCACGCAGGCCGCCGTGTCCTCGTAGGCGAAGAGCTTCATCGAGCTGATGAGTTCGAAGCCGATGCCACCCGCACCCACCATGCCCAGCACGGTCGAGACGCGAATGTTGGTCTCGAAGCGATAGAGCACCACGCCGATCCAGGCGGGCAACACTTGGGGTAGTACGCCGAACACGATGCGCTGCAAGGTGCCTGCACCGGCGGCGCGCAACGCATCGAGTGGGCCCTCGTCGATCTCCTCGATCGCTTCGGCGAAGAACTTGCCCAGCATGCCGGCCCCGTGCAGTGCGATGGCGAGCACGCCCGCGAAGGGACCGAGCCCGACCGCGGCGACGAAGATCAGCGCCAGGATGATCTCGTTGATGCCGCGCATCACGTTCAGTACCTGACGCAGCCCGTGGAACACCCAGGCATAGGGCGAGAGATTTCGCGCCGCGAAGAAGCAGACCGGAAGCGCCAGCACGATGCCGAGCAGGGTGCCCCACAGGGCGATCTGCACGGTCTCGATGGCGGGCTGCACCAGCTTCTGCATGAAGGCGAAGTTGGGCGGCAGCATGCGGCCGACGAAGTCGCCGATCCACGGCAGGCCGTCGATGAAGCCGGTGATGCTGAGGCGGGTGCCGAGCGCCGACCACCAAAGGATCGCGACCGTGGCGCCCAGGATCGGGAGCATGATCCACCAGCCGAGCGGTCCGCGCGGCTTGTTGACGACGAATTGCAGGGACACTTTCAGGCCCTCCCTTCGACAGAGGCCGCGGCGGCGAGCGCGATCTCGGCTTCCGCCGCGGCACGGCGGCGTTCGGTGAGGCGCTGGGCGGCGTCGAGCACGTTGGGATCGTCGAGGCCGGGATAGATGCTGCGGATCACATCGCCGCTGACGCCGGCCGGGGCGCCGTCATAGACGACGCGGCCGGCCGAGAGGCCGACGACGCGCTCGGCGAACTCCAGCGCATAGTCGATCTGGTGGAGATTGCAGAGAACCGCGATGTTCGACTCCTTGCAGCTCTTCTTCAGGTAGTTGAGCACGGTACGCGAGGTCTTGGGATCGAGGCTCGCCACCGGCTCGTCGGCGAGCATGAACTTGGGCTGCTGGGCGAGCGCCCGCGCAATGCCGACCCGCTGCTGCTCGCCGCCCGACAGCGCATCGGCGCGGCTGCGGGCCTTGTGGGACGTGGCGACCTGCTCGAGGCAGTGCATCGCGATCTTCACGTCGGCTTCCGGAAAGAGTTGCACGCTGCTGAGGACGGGCGAGAGATCGGCCATGCGGCCGACCAGCACGTTCTTCAGCACGCTGAGGCGCTTCACCAGATTGTGCTGCTGGAAGATCATCGCGACATTGCGCCGGAGCAGGCGCAGGTCGCGGCGGTTCGACGACAGCGATGTGCCGTCGACCACGATGTCGCCGGCGGTCGGCTCGATCAGCCGGTTGATGCAGCGCAGGAGCGTCGACTTGCCGGCCCCCGACGGTCCCAGCACGACGACGAATTCGCCGGGCCGGATCGAGAGGCTGACATCGTGCAGCGCCGGGTGGTCGCCATAGGATTTGGCGAGGCCGCGGATTTCGATCATCGCTCGATCTCCCTGGGGCGGTGCGGGCGGCTACTTCTGCTTCTTGAGATCGATGTTCGCGAGCTTCGCGGTCTCGCGCACGACGTCGTAGGCCTGGTCGTTGGTTTCCTTGAAGCCGTTCAGCTTGCCTTGATCGGACCAGTTGAGGTCCTTGATCGACAGGAAGGCGGCCTTCACCTTGGCCTTCGTCTCGGGCGAGAGATCCTTGCGCCAGACCATCGGCGATTCCGGGATCGGCGCGGATTCCCACACGACCTGGATCTGGTCGGCCTTGATGTGGCCCTTGGCGATGGCGGCATCGAGGATGCGGTCGGCGATGGTCGCGGCATCGACCTTGCCGTTGGCGACGGCCAGCGCGTTGGCGTCGTGCGCGCCGGTGAACAGCACGGTCTTGAAGTCGCGCTTGGGCTCGATGCCGGCCTTGAGCAACCCGGCGAGCGGGAACGCATAGCCCGAGGTCGAGGCTGGATCGACGAAGGCGAAGTTCTTGCCCTTGAGGTCGGCGAGCGTTTTGATGCCGCTCGACTTCAGCGCGATGATCTTGGAGTGATAGTAGGTGCGGCCGGCCTTGGCGGTCTCGGCGATGGCGAAGGCCTCGACCGGCGTCACGGTGGTGGCCAGCACGTAGGAGAACGGGCCGAGATAGGCGATGTCGAGATGCTTGGCACGCAGGGCCTCGATGACGCCGTTGTAGTCGGTGGCGACGAAGCCCTGGACCTTCATGCCGGAATTCTTCTCGACCGCATCGAGGATGTCCTTGCTCTGGGCGAGCATCGCCCGCGAATCCTCGGAGGGGATCAGGCCGACCTTCAGCACCTGCTGCGCCTGTGCCGTACCGCCGACCAACAGAGAGCCTGCGGTGAGAAGCCCGAAATCGCGACGCGTCATCCTGGTCATTGTTGCTTCCTCCTTGTTTTACTTTTCTTTGACTAAGCGGCCATTTCGGCCAACAGCGCCTCCCGGCGTCCGATGAAGTTGCGGCCGCGGTCGCCGGCCAGTGCGTCATCGATGAGACGCGCCCAGTCGCGGGCCGCGATGCCGTGCGCGGTGGCGTCCGGCGAGATGCCGAGTTTCTTCAGGAAGGTTTCCAGGCGCGCCGCGCCCGCCATCAGGTCGGTGCCGAAGATGCGGCGCAGCGAGGCGTCGCACGCCGCGTCGCAGCCGGCCACCGCGCGCATCACCATCGGCAGGCTGAAGGAGCAGGCGATGCCGTGCGGCACGCCGTGATGCAGGGTCAGGTGATAGGAAAGCGAATGGGCCAGCGCGGTGCGGGTGTTGGAGAAGGCGAGGCCCGCGAACAGGCTGGCGCGCGCCAGCCGCGTGCGCAGTGTCTCGTTCCTGAGGTCGTCGGCCAGCAGCGGCAGCGCCTCGATCACCTCGCGTGCCGCGACCTCGGCCAGTGAACTCGACACGGGGTTGGCATTGACGTTCCAGATGCTTTCCAGCGCGTGGCTGAGCGCGTCGAGGCCGGTGCTGATCGTGATGGCGCGCGGCAGGCCAAGCGTGAGGAGCGGATCGACCAGGGCGGCTTCGGGATAGAGGGTCTCGCGGGCCAGCGAGTACTTCTTCATCGCCGTCGTGTCCCAGACCGTGGCCCAGGAGGTGACTTCGCTGCCGGTGCCGGCCGTCGTCGGGATCGCGATGATCGGCGTACGGCCAAGCGCCTCGCCGTCCTTGCCGGTTTCGAGGTGGCGCCGCACCGTGTCGAAGTCGCCCTTGGCGGCGGCCAGGACCTTGGCGGCATCCATCACCGAGCCGCCGCCCAACGCCACGATCGCCTCGACGGGGCGAGTCGCACGAGCATAGGTGCGGCAGGACTCGGTGAGGCCGATGAAATCGGGATTGGGGCCGATGTTGCTCACCGTGACCGCAGGCGCGCCGGCCTGGGCAATGACGCGGCGCGTGAGGTCGGCGAAGACGCCGCCGCCATTGGCATCGTCATAGGTCACGAGGCAGTAGGGCCGGCCGGCCAGAACCTTGCCCAGCGTCTCGAAGACGCCGGCGCCGAACTTCACGTCGACCGGATTCCGATAGCGCCACATCCGCGCTTCACTCCCCTGGCTTTGCTGGCTTGGCCTTGTCGGCCTTTTGACAATCCTCCGGCCGGCTCTCACATTTATCCAATTCAAACATTCTCGAACTGGCATTGAGAAAATCAATATGAGGCACACGCAGCTGCGGTCCTTCCATGCCGTGGCGCAGCGGCTGAGCTTCACCGCCGCCGCGCGCGAACTGGGCGTCAGCCAGCCGACCATCACCACGCAGGTGAAGTCGCTGGAGCAGGAGTTCGGCGTCGAGCTGTTCGTGCGCCGCGGCCGGCGCATCGAACTCACCGAGACCGGCAGCGGGCTGCTCGACATCACGCGCCGGCTGTTCGCCGACGAGAAGGAAGCCGCCGACTATCTCAACGAGACGCGCGGCCTGCGCACTGGTCATCTGCGCGTCGGCGCCGTCGGGCCCTATCACGTCACCGACATGCTGGCGGCGTTCAACGCGCGCCATCCCGGTCTCTATGTGTCGGTCACGGTGGGCAATTCACGCGACACGCTGCGCGACCTGCTGGACTACCGGACCGACGTGGCGGTGCTCGCGCATGTCGACCCCGATCCGCGCCTGGTCGCCATTCCCTACCGTCGTCACCGGGTGATCGCCTTCTGTCCCGTCGACCATCCCTTCGCGCAGCGGCGCTCCATTCGCGCGCGCGACATGGAAGGGCAGAGGCTGATCGTGCGCGAGGCCGGCTCGACGACGCGCCGCGCCTTCGACCAGGCGATGCGCGGGGCCCATGTCCGGCCCCAGGTCGTGATGGAGATCGGCAGCCGCGAATCGATCCGCGAGGCCGTGGCCAAGGGGATCGGGATGGGCGTTGTGTCGGAGGCGGAGTTCATCCCCGATCCACGAATCAAGCCGCTGCCGATCGCGGATGCCGAGATCTTCACCTACGCCCACGTCGTGCATGTGAAGGAGCGACAGAATGCGCGCCTCGTCCGCGCCTTCCTTCAGGTGCTGGCCGGGCTGCTGCCGGTCAGTTCGCCATCCAGCCGCCGTCGACCATCAGGTTCTCTCCGGTGATGAAGGTCGCCTCGTCGGAGGCGAGGAAGAGAGCGGCATTGGCCACGTCCTCGGAACGGCCTAGGCGAGGCAGTGGCGTGCGGGCGTGTGAATAGTCGATCCAGCGCGGCTCGATCGCGCGGCCGGTCTTGCCGGTGAGGATCTTGCCCGGCGCCACGGCGTTGCAGATGATGCTGTCGCGGCCGTAATCGGAGGCGATCTGCCGCGTCATGTAGACCACCGCCGACTTCGAGACGCCGTAGGAGAAATCCTCGGGCGAGGAGATCATGCCGTGCTGCGAGGAGATGTTGACGATGCGCCCGCGCGCCTCGTTGCGGATCTCCTGCGTCAGCATCCGGCGCACGGCGGCGCGGCACATCAGGAAGACGCCGGTGACGTTCACCTCCATCACCCGGTTCCATTCCTCGAGGCTGGTGTCGGTGAGCTTCTTCGCCGAGCGGATGGCAGCGTCGTTGACCACGATGTCCAGCCGCCCGGTCGGCAGGGCCGCCTGCCGCACGGCTTCCTCGACATCCTTCTCGTTCGAGACGTCGCCCTGGAAAAACGGGACGTTCAGAATCTTGTGCGTCGGCTCGCCGCCTTCGACGACCGCCTCGGTGATGTCCATCAGGAGGAGAGTCGCGCCCTCCGCCTGGAACTTCTTCGCAATCGCGCGGCCGATGCCCGAAGAGGCACCGGTGATGAGAGCGGTCTTGCCGGCGAGGCGGCCCATGTCCGGTGTCAGCCTCGCCGCACGCTCGCCCCGCCGTCGACCGGCAGGGTGACGCCGGTGATGAAGCTCGCCTCGTCGGACGCGAGGAAGAGCGCGGCGTTGGCGACGTCCCAGCCGGTGCCCATCTTCTTGCGCAGCGGCACCTTGGAATCGCGCTCGGCCTCGACCTCGGCGCGGCTCTTCTTGAAGGTGCGGGCGCGCGTGTCGACGGCCATGGGCGTGTTCATCAGGCCGGGCAGGATCACGTTGGCGCGGATGCCGTACTGGGCATTCTGGTAGGCGAGCTGCTCGGTGAAGGACACCATCGCCGACTTGGTCGCCTTGTAGGCCACGTAAGGATAGGTGGTGATCACCGCCATCGAGGAAATGTTGATGATCACGCCGCTCTGTTGGGCGCGCATGATCGGGATCACGTGCTTGGCGGCGAAGATGCAGCTCTTGAGGTTGATCGCCGTACAACGATCGAAGGCCTCCTCGGTGATGTCGAGCAACTCCGCGTCCCCGCCCGACAGCGAGACGCCGACATTGTTGTGCAGGATGTCGATGCGGCCCCAGCGGGCATGCGCGTCGTCGACCATCGCCTTGAGGTCGGCGTTGCTGGTCACGTCGGCCTTGAAGGCAGCGGCGGTGCCCTGGTTGACGCCGATCATCTCGACGGTTTCCTTCGCCGAGTCGAGATTGTGGTCGACGCAGAGGACCTTGGCGCCCTCGCGCGCGAAGGTGAGCGCGGTGGCGCGGCCGTTGCCCATGCCTTCGCCGGGGCTCTGCCCGGCGCCGACGACGATGGCGACTCGATCTTTCAGGCGCATGTCATTTAACTCCCGGAATCGGGTACTGCTTGAGTACCTCTTTGTACTGCGGCTCGTTGTCGATCTGCATGGTGGCGAGCACGCGGACGACGGCGCAGTAGAAGGCGATGGTGAGCACCAGGTCGGTCATGTGCTCGTTCGAGAGATCCTTCTTGATCTCCGCGAAGGTGGCTTCGGACATCGCGAGGTCCTTCACCATCTCGCGGGCGCCCTTGAGGATCGCCTTGGCGAGCGGTTCGAGCTTGGAGGGCTTGCCCGCGGTCTCGGCCATCAGGCCCTGGATGTCCTCGTCGGTGACGCCGAATTCCTTGCCGATCTTCACGTGATGGGTGAATTCATACTCGGATTTCTCCAGCCAGCCGACCTGCAGGATGGCCAGTTCGCGCAGGCGGGGATCGAGCTTGCTCTTGAAGCGGATGTAGCCGCCCAGCCCGCTGAAGGCCCTCGCCATGTCGGGCGAGTTGACCAGCAGCTTGTGCAGGTTGGTGTTGCGCTTGAGCATGTCGCGATACTCGGGCGCGACCTGGTCGGGCTCGAGATAGGGCAGGCGGGCCATTTTTTTGCTTTCCTCCTCATTGTCATCCCGAGCCCAAGGCGAGGGATCCTTGCTGTTGGCTTGAAGTTCCCTCGCTGCGCTCGGGATGACACCTGCGGGTGATGGGTGTCAGTGATCTTGTGAATCGCGGGCCGGGCCCTGCAGGGTCACGCCGCCGTCGACGACGATGACCTGGCCGGTGATGTAGCAGGCATGGTTGCTTAGCAGGAAGCGCACGGTGTGGCCGACGTCCCAGCCGGTGCCCTCGGTCTTGAGGACGGACGCCTTGGCGCGCTGAGCGCGCGCGGCCTCGCTCATGCCGTTGCCACGGGCATAGACCATCGGCGTGTACATCGGGCCGGGGCAGATGCAGTTGACGCGGATATTGTCGCGGCCATGGTCGACGGCCATCGCCTGGGTGAGGCCGATCACGGCGGCCTTCGAGGTCGTGTAGGTCGTGAGGCCGCGCGGCCTGAGCGCGGAGATCGAAGAGATGTTCACGATCGAGCCGCCCTTGGCGGTCTTGATCATGGCCGGGATCGCGTGCTTGGAGAGCAGGAACATCGTCTCGACGTTCACCTGCATCACGCGGCGGAATTCCTCGGGCTTCTCCTCGACGACCGACCCGCGGCTGCCGATGCCGATGTTGTTGTCGAGGAAGTCGAGCCGGCCCCAGCGATCGACCGCGGCATCGACGAGCCGCTTGCATTCGGCTTCCTGCGTCATGTCGCCGGCATGGGCTGCGGCATGCTGGCCGCCCTCGGCCTTGATCATCTCGACCGTGCGCTCCGCGAGCTTCAGGTCTCGGTCGGCCACCAGAACGTGGGTACCGGCGCGCGCCAGCAGGATCGCCGCGGCACGGCCGTTGCCGATGCCATCGCCCGCGGCGCCGCCGCCGGCAATGATCGCCACCTTGCCGGCCAGACCGGCATCGTCCTCTGGACCTTTCACGCGTTCCTCCTCAGGGCAGGCCGGCGCCGGGCACGTCCACGCGCATCGTCTCGATGCGGCCGGCCTTCTTGTCGGCAATCGCCGGGCCGCTGCCGGTGTTGGTGATGACGAAAAGCGTGCGGCGGTCCTTGCCACCCAGCATGCAGGCGTAGGCCGCGCGCTCGCCGAGGTCGAGCGCATGCGTGACCTTGCCGCCTTCGAGCACGCGGACCATCTGATGGGTAAAGGCGCCGGTGACCCAGATGCCGCCCTCGGCATCGAGGCAGATCCCGTCGGGATTGCAGGTCGGCGTCTCCGCCCAGACGCGGCGGTTGGACAGCGTGCCGTCGGCGGCGATGTCGAAGGCCGTCAGGCACTTGGCGAAGGTCTCGGCGACGATCATCGTCCTGCCGTCGGGCGTGATCACGGTGCCGTTGGGGAACATCAGACCGTCGGCCGCCGCATGGACGGAGCCGTCGGGATCGATGCGGGCCAGCACGGCCGGACGCGGGCTCTCGCCGGCGTGGCGGTCGAATCCGAAATTGCCGACATAGGCGCGGCCCCTGGCATCGACGATCATGTCGTTGCACAGGCCGGTCGCGATCGAGCCCAGTTCGGCTTCGACGGTGAGCTTGCCGCCCGCGAAGCGCATCAGCCGGCGGTCGGTCATGCTCACGATCAGCATCGTGCCGTCGGGCCGCCAGCCCAGGCCGGACGGCTGGCCGGGCACTTCGACGATCGTCTCGGTCCGGCCGCTCTCGTCGACGGTCCGCACCTGATGTACGTAGAAGTCCGAGAAATAGAGCCGGTCGTCCCGCCAGCGCGGGCCCTCACCGAAAGAGAGTCCGTCGAGCAGCGGTTCGAGTTTCATGGCTACATTGTCATCCTGAGCGAAGCGAAGGATCCTTCGCTTCGCTCAGGATGACACCCTTCCCTTGAATTGGTCATTGGCGATCCCACTCGATCCTGAAGGAGTTGCCCTCTGGCTTCACATAGCCGGCATTGGCGCCGGGGAAGTGGGCGGGGCAGAGCAGGGCGTTGCTCACGACGCAGTCCTCGAGGAGCTTGCGGCGCGAGACGGCGGACATGGCCTGGTCCCAGCAGAACTGGCTCGACCAGTCGGGATGATAGACCTGGATCGGGTGATGCATGATGTCGCCCGAGAAGCAGGCCTGCTTTCCCTGATCCTTGAGATTGATGGCGATCGAGCCCGGCGTGTGGCCGGGATAGTCCTTGATGGTGAGCAGCGGGTCGGGCTGGTGATCCTTGTCGATCATCACCGCCTTGCCGGCCTCGACAATGGGCAGCACCGAATCGTCGAACGAGCCGTCGTTCACCTTGCCCTCCCCCTGAGCCTTGCGCTCGCTCTCCCAGTGCGCGTACTCGCGCTTGGCGAACAGGTACTTCGCGTTTGGAAAGGTCGGCACCCAGCGGCCGTTCTCCAGCTTGGTGTTCCAGCCGACATGATCGACGTGCAGATGCGTGCACATCACGAAGTCGACCGACTCCGCGGGACAGCCGCAAGCCTTCAGCCTGTCGAGGAACGGCGTGTCGAGATTGTTCCAGCCGGCATTGTGGCGCTGCTTGTGATTGCCGAGGCAGGTGTCGATCAGGATCGTGTGCCGGGGCGTCTTCACGATCCAGGTGTGGACCGAGCCGATCAGCCGGTCGCTGCCGTCCTGCACATGCTCCGGCACCATCCAGCTTTTCTGGGCGTCGAAGGCTTCCTGGTCGAACTTCGGGAACATGCGGCCGGGCTTGAAGCCCGGGCCGCAGATTTCCTCGACCTTTTCGATGGTGGCTCCGCCCAGCTTTCGCACGGTCATGGCGTGGCTTCCTTCAGGGATTGAGGGCTAGAACGTCACGACGCTGCGGATCGACTCGCCCTTGTGCATCAGCTCGAACGCGTCGTTGATCTTCTCGACCGGCATCGTGTGGGTAATGAGCGAATCGATGTCGATCTTGCCGTCCATGTACCAGTCGACGATCTTCGGCACGTCGCGCCGGCCCTTGGCGCCGCCGAAGGCTGTGCCCATCCAGGTGCGGCCGGTGACGAGCTGGAACGGGCGGGTGGCGATCTCCTGGCCGGCGCCGGCGACGCCGATGATCACCGACTTGCCCCAGCCGCGATGGCAGCATTCCAGCGCCTGGCGCATCAGCTTGGTGCTGCCCACGCATTCGAAGCTGTAGTCCGCGCCGCCGTCGGTCAGTTCGACGAGATGTGCGACGAGATCCTTGTCGCCGAGAGTCGAGGGATTGACGAAGTGCGTCATGCCGAACTTGCGGCCGAGCGCCTCGCGCGCCGGATTGAGATCGACGCCGACGATCATGTTGGCGCCGACCATGCGCGCGCCCTGCAGCACGTTGAGGCCGATGCCGCCGAGACCGAACACCACGACATTCGCGCCGGGCTCGACCTTGGCCGTGTTGATCACCGCGCCGATGCCGGTCGTGACACCGCAGCCGATGTAGCAGACCTTGTCGAACGGCGCGTCGGGGCGAATTTTCGCCAACGCGATCTCGGGCAGCACCGTGTAGTTCGAGAAGGTCGAGCAGCCCATGTAGTGATGGATCTTCTTGCCCTTGATCGAGAAGCGCGACGAGCCGTCGGGCATCACGCCCTGGCCCTGCGTCGCGCGGATCGAGGTGCAGAGGTTGGTCTTGCCCGAGAGGCAGGATTTGCACTGCCGGCATTCGGGTGTGTAGAGCGGGATCACGTGGTCGCCCTTCTTCAGCGACACGATGCCCGGTCCGACATCGACCACGACGCCCGCGCCTTCATGCCCGAAGATCACCGGGAAGAGGCCCTCGGGATCGCCGCCGGAGCGCGTGAACTCGTCGGTGTGGCAGACACCCGACGCCTTGATCTCGACCAGGACCTCGCCGAACTTCGGCCCTTCGAGATCGACGGTCTCGATCTCGAGGTTCTTGCCGGCTTCGAAACAGACGGCTGCCTTTGTCTTCACGCGATGACCCCCCTCAAATCTCTGGACGTGAAACCTAGAGCAGGGGGCTGCCCACCGTCTATGCTTCACGTCTACGCTGCGGCGCGGCTGGCGAGCGTGCGCGCCATTTCCGACTTCGCCTCGCGATACTGGGCGACGAGGCGCCGGACGAGGTCGGCAGCGGCCGGCACGTCTTCGATGTTCCCGACGCCGTGGCCGGCTGTGTAGATGTCCTTCCAGCGCTTCTTGTTCTCCTGCGCGCCGACGATCTTGCCGGGCAGGGTGGTGCGCAGCACGTCGAGGTCGATCCCGGCCGCGAGCAGGCTCGGCGTCAGCCAGTTGGCCGGCGCGCCGTCGACCGAGGCCGTCAGGAAAACATCCGTGGCGCGCGTGGCGAGGATCATGTCCTTGTGCGCCTGTACCGCCATCGCTTCCTGGGTCGCGATGAAGCGCGTGCCGATATAGGCGAGGTCGGCGCCCATCGCCTCAGCGGCGAACACGTCGCGGCCCGTTGTCTGGCCGCCGGCCAGCACGACGGCGAAGCCGTCGCCGAGCTGTCGCACTTCGTTCATCAGCGCAAAGGGATTGATCGTGCCGGTATGGCCGCCGGCGCCGCCCGCCACGGCGATCACGCCGTCGACGCCGGCTTCCAGCGCCTTTTCGGCATGTCGCCGGTTGGCGATGTCGTGCAGCGCGACGGCGCCCCAGCCATGGATGCGCTTGATCGCATCGCCCGGTGCGCCCTTCGAGGTGAGCACGACCGGCACCTTGTATTTCTCGACCAGTTCGAGATCGCCCTGGTAACGCGGGTTCGAGGCATGGACGACGAGGTTCACCGCCCAGGGCGCCGGCTTCCTGCCGGCATCCTCGAGGCGCTTCATGCCCTCGACCATCTCATCGAGCCAGGCCTGGAATTCCTCGCGGCTGCGCGTGCCGTGGGCCGGGAAGCTGCCCATCAGCCCCTCACCGCAGCAGGCGAGCGTGAGCGCCGGATTGGAGACCAGGAACATCGGCGCGGCGATGGCGGGGATCGCCATGCGCTCCATCAACTTGTGCACTTCGGCGCGCGGCATGGTTCAGACCTCTCCGATGGTGGGCGTGGTGGATGTCACGCCGCTGTCGTTCAATTGCTTCAGGCGGGCGGTGTCGTAGCCCAGCAACTCGCGCAACACCTCGTCGGTGTGCTGGCCGAGATCGGGGGCGGGACGTTCGATGACGAGGCCTTCGCCGCCGAGGCGGTAGGGAAGGCCTTTCACGAGGCCCCCGTTCTCGTCGCGCACCAGGGTCACGCCCTGCAGGGCGGTGTCGCGCAGAAGATCGTTGCCGTCGAAGCAGGGCGCGGCGGCAATGCCCCTGGCGAGCAGCGCCGTGACGGCGGCATCGCGCGGCTTGCTGGCGCAGAAATCAGCCATCGAGGGATCGGTCGCGTCGAGCGTGACCGCCAACCATCCGCCGTCAGCACACTGGTAAGAGTCCTGCTGCACCACATCCGCCTCGGTATTGCCGCGCGGCGCCAGCCGGGCAGCGGCGAGAATTTCCTCGCCGAGCGTGAACGACGCGACTTCGCGCTGGGAGAAGTCGAGAAAGGCGCCCTTGCCGGTGCGGCGTGCTTCGGTGACGGCGGCAATGACGATGCCGGTGGCGAACAGCGACACGATCTGGTCGGGATAGTTCACGTCCATGCCCGAGATGCGCGGCTCCTCGCCTTCGTAGCCGGTGAGCGAGGCAATGCCCGATGTGGCGTCGAGCGTGCTGCCGAACGAGACGTTCATCCGCTCGGGGCCGGTATCGCCCTGGCTGGAGATGGCGGCGAACACCAGGCGCGGGTTGATTGCGCTCAGGTCCTTGTAGCCGAGGCCCGCGCGGTCGAGCACGCCACGCCGGAAGTTCTCCACGACGACGTCGCACTTGGCCGCGAGTTCGCGGATGACGCGCTGGCCCTCGGGATCTTTCAGGTTCAGCGCCAGTCCGCGCTTGTTGCGGTTGGTGAATCGGAACTGCGGCGAGCGGTTCCACCAGCCATCGTCATTGTCGATCTTGCCGACGACGCGGAAGGGATCGAGATAGGCGCCGGATTCGATCTTGATCACGTCGGCACCGAGATCGGCCAGCATTGCCGAGGTGTTCGCGCCCGCGGTCAACAGCCCGAAATCCAGCACGCGTATGCCTGCGAGGGGACGATCATTTACCTCCCCCTTCAGAGGGGGAGGCGTCGCGGTCTTCCGCGACGGAGGGGTCATCGGCACGTCCCCTTTTGAGTGGGGAGTAGGGAGAGGCGGTGCCGGGCGCGGCGAAAACGAACGACCGTTCCACTGCACGGGCAGTTGCGGCAGGCGTAGCGTGCCCTCGGTCGGATGCTGCATGTCGGCCAGGAAGCCGCGCGCCACGTATTGTTCGGTCCGCAAGAGCTCGGCTGGCGAGAAGATCGGGCCGAACGGCACGCCCTTGGCCTGCGCGGCCTTCTGGATCTCCTCGCGGGTCCTGTCGGCGAACCACGGCGCCAGCGCCGCGTAAAGCTCGGCGATGTTCTGGCGCCGGCCGGCGCGGGTGTTGAACTTCGGATCGTCGAGCCGCGGATCGCTGATCAGGGCGCGCGTCGCGGGCCATTGCGTCACGGTGTAGACGACGGCCACGTGACCGTCGCGGCAGGGCAGCACCTGGAACTCCGAGTTCCTGCCCTCGCGACCGGGCGAGGTGCCGGACGCGGCGGCGCCCGAGGCGGCCTTCCAGTTCACCCACTGCATCACTTCCGCGAGCGACACGCGCACCGACGGCGCCGGCCGGCCGGCATCGCGCGCGGCGAGGGCCGCCATGAGGCCGGTGAAGGCGGTAAGTCCTGCAGGGTAGGAAGCCTGGTGACCGCCGAGCTTCAGCGGCTTGCGCGCCGGCTCGCCGACCATGTGCATCAGCCCGCCCAGCGCCTGGATCGCGAGTTCGCTGACGGGACGTTGCGCGGCATTCATTTCGAGCGGAAAGGCCGCGATCTCGACCGGGGTCGCCTTGCCCGTGCGCAGCGTTGCGGCGACGGAGGCCGGTTCCTCGAACAGCACGACATCGGCCTTGCCGGCAAGATCGGCGAGGGCCGCGCGGCCGCACCCGCTCGCGAAATCAAGCGTCACGGATCGCTTCGACGTGTTGAGGAACTGGAAGAGTGCGCTTTCGCCCTGCGACAGCAAGGGCGGCGCCCGTCGCACCGGATCGCCGCCGGGAGGCTCGACCTTGAGCACGTCGGCGCCGAGGTCGGCGGCGATCTTGGCCGCGAGCGACGTCGCAAGACGCAGGCAGAGCGGCACTTTCGCGTCGTTCACTTCGACGATCTTGAAACCTGCAAGCGGCAGGGCGGAAGCCTCGTTCATCGCGGGATGATCTGCGCAAGCCGGTGCTGCGGTCAACGCTGCGCGCATGCTACCGTCGCGCGTGACGGAGGACTTCAATGGCACAGACCGGCAATCACAAGGGACTTACGTTCGGCATCTTCCTGGCGCCGTTCCATCGCGTGGGCGAGAACCCGACGCTTTCGATGGCGCGCGACATGGAGCTGATCGAGTGGATCGATGAACTGGGCTACGACGAAGCCTGGATTGGCGAGCATCACTCCGCCGGCTGGGAAACCATCGCCTCGCCGGAAGTGTTCATCGGCGCCGCCATCGAGCGCACGCGCTACATCCGCCTCGGCTCCGGCGTGACCAGCCTGCCCTATCACCACCCGCTGATGGTCGCGAACCGCTTCGTGCAGCTCGACCATATGTCGCGCGGCCGCACGATGCTGGGCTGCGGTCCGGGGGCGCTGCCGTCCGACGCCTACATGATGGGCATCGATCCCTCGACCCAGCGGCCGCGCATGGAGGAGGCGCTGGAGGCGATCATGCGCCTGCTCGAATGCAAGGAACCGGTCACGATGAAGACCGACTGGTTCGAGCTGAAGGAGGCCAGGCTGCATCTCGCGCCCTACAGCTATCCGCATTTCCCCATCGCCTGCGCCAGCACCATCACGCCCTCGGGCATGATCGCCGCCGGCAAGCACGGGCTCGGCGTCCTGTCGATCGGCGCCGGCATTCCGGGCGGCCCCGAGATGCTGGGCAAGCAGTGGGGCATCTACGAGGAGACCGCGGCCAAGCACGGCAAGACGGCGGATCGCTCGAAGTGGCGCGTGGTGGTGAACGCCCACGTGACGGAAGACGACGAGCAGGCGCTGCGCGAGGTCCATGCCGGCGAGCGCCGCGAGACCGTGACCTACTTCGAGGACACGCTCGGCCGACCGCCGGGCCGTGCCGACGATCCGCTGCGCGACGGCGTGAAGATGGGCACGACGCTTGTTGGAAGCCCCGACACGGTCGCCAAGGGCATCGAGCGTCTGCTGGGCTTCTCGAACGGCGGCTTCGGCGGCGTGCTGTTCCGTGCGCACGAGTGGGCGACGCGCGAGCAGACGATGCGCTCCTACGAGCTGTTCGCGCGTTACGTGATGCCGCGCTTCCAGGGCTCGCTCGACACGATCGTCAATTCGAACCAGTGGGCCAAGGATAACCGCAAGGGCATCTTCGGACCCAACGTGGCGGCGGTGAAAAAGGCCTTCACCGACGCCGGCCGCGAGGCCCCCGAGGAGTTCCGCGCCCGCACGCCCGGCGCCCGCGACGTCGCGGGCGATTGATAAGAGTCGGCTCGACTTCAAGAGAAGCTGTCGTCTCGACCGAAGCCTCGCGCAGCGAGGCGAAGTGGAGAGACCTTTTCTCCACCATAAGCCGGCAAATCGCGGAGAGAAGGTCTCTCCGCTACGCGCCGGAGCCTGCCCCGAGGGCATCCGAGGGGGCGCTTCGGTCGAGACGACGCTTGCTTTTCTTCTAGCAGCCTAGAACGTCTTCTTCGTCCCCGGTTGTGCGTCGATCACCTCGATCGACGACTGGCCCAGCGCCGCCTTGTATTCGGCGGGCGTGCCGCGGAGGAACGGGTTGCTGGCATAGTGCATCGGCCACGCCATCTTAGGCTTGATCAGTTCCTTGGTGGCATAGGCGGCGGCCTTCGGGTCCATCACGAAGTGACCGCCGATCGGGATCAGGACAAGGTCCGGCTTGTAGTATTCGCCGATCAGCTTCATGTCGCCGAACAGGCCGGTGTCGCCCATGTGGTAGATCTTGAAGCCGTTCTCCAGCTCGATGATGAAGCCGCAGGGCTCGCCGGCGGCGTAGCTCGTGTCCTTGCCGGTGACCGGGTCCTTGAGGATCATCTCCGAGGAATGGTCGGCATGGACCATCGTGATTTTTACGCCGGGGAAGGGCTCGATGGTGCCGCCCTTGCTCATGCGCGGCACGAGGTTGGCGGGCATCAGGCCGAGCGTCGCCAGAGTCTGGTTGAGGCCGGCCGGCGCCCAGATCGGCGCGTTGTTCTTCTTGGCGATCTCCAGTGCATCGCCCAGATGATCGCCGTGACCGTGCGTCACGAGGATCAGGTCGACCTTGCCGATCTTGTCGAGGTCCTTCAGCTCCGGAGGGATCCGGGTGGCGCCCATGATCCAGGGATCGATCATGATCACCTTGCCGCTCTGGGTGGTGAGCTTGAAGGCGGCCTGGCTGTACCAGAGCAGCTCGGCCTTGCCTTGCGCGTGGGCCGAGCCGGCGAAGGCGAGGCAGGCGGCGGCGATCACGGAAAGAAGACGGAAAACCATGTGACGGTGCTCCCCGATTGTTCCGCAGAGCCTAGCATCGTTCTTCGCAGCGAAAGAGCGCACTTTCCTGTGAGCCCGCGATCCCTCACCATGTGCACCGCACAATGACGAGGGAGATGGCACGCCTATGAGCATCAAGGGCAAGGCCTATATCGCCGGAATCTACGAACATCCGACCCGGCTCGCGAAGGACATTTCACTGGCGCAGATCCATGCACAATGCGCCAAGGGCGCACTGGAGGATGCGGGTCTCACCAAGGACGATGTCGACGGCTATTTCTGCGCCGGTGACGCGCCGGGCCTCGGCCCGATGTCCATGGTCGAATACATGGGCCTCAAGGTCCGTCACGTCGATTCGACCGACACCGGCGGCTCCTCCTACGTGCTGCATGTCGGCCACGCCGCCGAGGCGATCGCCGCGGGCAAGTGCAAGGTGGCGCTGATCACCCTTGCCGGCCGGCCGCGCGCCGAGGGCATGGCGACCGGTACCGTGCCGCGCAGCCGTGGCGGCACGCCGACACCCGACGATCCGTTCGAATTCCCCTACGGCCCGACGGTCGTGAACATGTACGCGATGTGCGCCATGCGCCACATGTACGAGTACGGCACGACCTCCGAGCAGCTCGCCTGGATCAAGGTCGCGGCGTCGCACCACGCGCAGTACAATCCGCATGCGCTGCTGAAGGACGTGGTCACGGTCGAGGAGGTCGTCAACTCGCCGGTCATTTCCGATCCGCTGCACCGTCTCGACTGCTGCGTCATCACCGACGGCGGCGGCGCGATCGTCGTCGTGGCGCCGGAGATCGCGGCCAAGCTCAAGCGGCCGAAGGTCAAGCTGCTCGGTGCGTCCGAGTTCGTGAAGACGCAGATGGGCGGCAAGGTCGACCTCACCTATTCCGGCGCGCGCTTCACCGGTGCCGCGGCCTTCGCCGAAGCCGGCGTGAAGCCCGGCGACATCAAGTACGCCTCGATCTACGACAGCTTCACCATCACGGTGCTGATGCAGCTGGAAGATCTCGGCTTCTGCGAGAAGGGCAAGGGCGGCGCCTTCGTGGCCGACGGCAACCTGATCGCGGGCACCGGCAAGCTGCCGTTCAACACCGATGGCGGCGGCCTGTGCAGCAACCATCCGGGCAATCGCGGCGGCCTCACCAAGGTTCTCGAGGCGGTGCGTCAGCTCCGCGGCGAGGCGCATCCCAAGGTGCAGGTGCCCAATTGCAATCTCGCGGTCGCGCACGGCACGGGCGGCTCGCTCGGCCTGCGGCACGGCAGCGCCACCGTCATTCTGGAAAGGGAGTAACCCATGGCCGAGACCAAGGAACGCAAGCTGCCCGCACCGGCCATCAGCGACGAAACGCAGGCCTACTGGGATGCCGCCGGCAAGGGCAAGCTGCTGGTGCGCAAGTGCACGAGCTGCGGCCAGGCGCATCATTATCCCCGCACGATCTGTCCGTTCTGCTTCAGCGACAAGACCGAATGGGTCGAGGCGTCGGGCAAGGGCACCATCTATTCCTACAGCGTCATGCGCCGCGCGCCGGTGCCCTACGCGATGGCCTACGTGACGCTGGCCGAGGGCCCGCGCATGGTGACCAACATCGTCGACTGCGACTTCGACACGCTGAAGTGCGAGCAGCCGGTGAAGCTGGTCTTCAAGCCGACCGACGGC
>LSKJ01000262.1 GCA_001557035.1 Rhodospirillaceae bacterium CCH5-H10
ACCTACGCCTTCGCATCCTACAAGATTCCCGAGATCGCGAAGTGGTACACGACGAACCTGTCACCCGGCGCGAACAACTGCCCGACGATCGTCGCCCTCGATGCCTTCGGCAAGTTGCCGCCGCAGTACAAGGAATTGTTCGAAAAGGCCAAGCCTCTCGCCTATCAGGCGTTGATCAAGGCCCATAGCGAGACCGACAAGAAGAACCTCGCCGATTGGGAGAAGAAGGGCCTCAAGGCGATCGTGTATTCGCCCGAGGAACTGAAGATCTTCCAGGACGTCGGTGCCGCGCCCGTCTGGAAGGCGTGGGTCACGGAGAACGCCGCCAAGGGCGTGCCCGCCCAGGAACTGCTCGATCTGATCCTGAACGAAGCGCAGAAGGCCAAGGCCAAACTCAAGAAGAGTTGAGGCGGCAACGGCCGTGGCCGCGATGGCTTCCTCCAGCCGCGCGATGGGCGGTGTGCTCCTGGACCGACTCGATCGCGCCCTGCAGGTCGTCGAGTTCGCGACGGCAGTGGTCGGCGGTGTGGTTATCTTCGGCGTGATGTGGATCGGCGTCGCCGAGATGATCATGCGCAAGGCGTTCAACGCGCCGCTCTATGGCCAGCTCGACCTCATCGAGCAAACCATGGCGACCTACACCCTGCTCACCATCTCCTACTGCTACCGGAAAGCGGGCCACATCAGGGTCGATATCGTGGTTGGCCGCTTCACCGGCCGTCGCAAATGGATCGCCGAGTTGATGGCCTCGATCGCCGCATTTGCCCTGATCGTCCTGCTCCTGCCCGGCGTCCTCCATTTCTTCGAGAACGCCTATTACATTGGCGATTCGACGATCAACACCCAATGGCCGACCTGGCCGTCGAAGCTGGTTCCCGTCATCGGCTTCGGCGTCCTCGCTCTGCGGATCGCACTCGAGATCTGGGCCTATGCCCGGCTTGCCACCGACCCGCTGGCAGAACCGATTGCCGTACCCGTCGCATCGCACCTGCCTGAGGACGCCTGATGGAGCCCATCACGATCGGCATCATCGGGATGATCGCCCTCACCATCATGATCGTGGCGGGCATTCGCATCTTTGTGGCGGCCGGGCTCGTCGGATTCTTCGGATTGTGGGCTCTGCGCGGCTTCGACAAGGCCGTGGGCATCGCCGGCCACATTCCCTACTCCGACACCACGAACTATGCCCTGTCGGTCCTGCCGCTCTTCATCCTGATCGGCCACCTCGCTCACCACGCCGGGATCGTCCAGGGCGCCTATCGGTGCGCACGGGCCTGGCTGGGTTGGATGCCGGGCGGTCTGGCAGTCGCGACAATCTTTGCCGCGGCCGGTTTCGCCGCCGTCTCGGGCGCCAGCACGGCGACAGCCGCCGTCTTCGCCCGTATCTCGATACCGGAGCTGCTGCGCTACAAGTATCAACCCGGCATTGCCGCCGCAGTGGTGGCCGCCGGCGGAACCCTGGCATCCCTGATTCCGCCTTCGGCGATCATGGTCGTCTACGGCATCATCACCGAGACCTCGATCGGCGGCCTCCTTCTGGCCGGCTTCATTCCCGGCGTCATCTCAGCGGTACTGTACGCCTCGATCATCGTCGTGCGGTTCAAGCTCAATCCGGCGCTCGGCCAGTCAGTGCACGGAATCCCGTGGCGTGAGCGCTTCGTCACGCTGCCGGACGCGCTGCCGATCGTGTTCGTGATCGGCGCCGTGATCGGCGGCATGTACACCGGCTGGGCGACGCCCACCGAAGTCGGTGCGCTGGGAGCCTTCATCGTCTTCGTCATGGCGCTCCTCAAGCGCTCGCTGACCGGACGCGGCCTGCTCGACTCCCTGCTCGACACGGTAAAGCTCACGGTGATGATCTTCTCGATCATCTGGGGTGTCCTGATCTTCGTGCGGTTCCTGGCCTTTGCCGGTGTTTCCAGCAGCTTCTCCGACTGGATCGTGGCCATCGGCGTATCGCCGTACCTCGTGCTGCTATTCGTGATCGTGCTCTACACGGTGCTGGGCATGTTCATGGACGGGATCGGTATGCTGCTGCTGACGCTGCCCGTGATCTTCCCTGTGATGATGAAGCTCGACTTCGACCCGATCTGGTTCGGCATCATCGTCGTGAAGATGGTGGAGGTCGGCCTGCTCACGCCGCCGGTCGGCCTCAACTGCTACGTCGTGAGCGGCGTGCGGCCAGACATTCCGCTGCAAGCGATCTTTCGCAACATCTGGCCGTTCGTCCTCATGGACTTCGCCTGCGTCGGACTCTTCACGCTCTTTCCGGGGATCGTCACCTTTCTTCCCAGACTGACGATGGGTGGAACGTGACGCCAAGGCATCAGGCCGCTGCTGCGCCCCGCAACGCCCGGACCACATAGTCGTTGAGCCGCCGGGCGAAGCCCGCCGGATCGGACGGAACCTCACCGTCGAGGATGCGGGCCTGGTCGAGCAACAGGTTGGCGAGATCCTCGACGTCCTGGGTTCTCTCCTCCTTCTTTGCCGCACCCAGCAGACGCACCATGGCGTGCTTCATGTTGAGTTCGAGGATCGGCTTGGCGCCACTGCCGCGATTCTGGCGTTCGAGCAGGCGTTCGAGTTCGCGGTCCCTGCCCTGGGCGCTCGCCACGAGACAAGAGGCGCTGTCGGTCAGGCGCGTCGAGGCCTTCACGTCCGCGACCTTGTCGCCCAGCACGTCCTTCGCCGCCGCCAGCACCGATGCATCTTCCTCGGCATCGACGGTGGTGTCCTCGGACTTCTTCTCGTCGACCAGCGGGATCAGGCCGAAATCGACCTCACCCTGGCTCAGCGACTTGAGCGGCTTGCCCTCGTATTCCTGGGGCAGGGTCGTCCAGAACGCGTCGACCGGGTCGGTCAGCAGCAACACCTCGACGCCCCGCGCTCTTGCCGCTTCCAGCTTCGGGTTCGACTTCAGCCGGTCGAGACTGTCGCCCACGAGATAATGGATCTCGGTCTGGTTCGGCTTGAGGTCGGCCACGTACTCCTTGATCGAACGCGGTGTATCGCCGGCGGTCGAGGCGAAGCGTGCCAGCCCGAGGATCTGCGCGCGGCGCTCGCCATCCTCGTAGAGGCCTTCCTTCAGGATCGAACCGAACGTCTCCCAGATCTTGCCGAAGGCTTCGGCATCCTTCGTCGCCGTGCTTTCCAGCTCGGACAGGACGCGGCCGACCAAGCCGTTGCGGATCTGGCGGACCTGCGGATTGTTCTGCAGCATCTCGCGCGACAGGTTGAGCGGCAGGTCCTCGCTGTCGACGACACCGCGCACGAAGCGAAGATAGGCCGGCAGCAGCTCGGCATCGTCGGTGATGTAGACGCGGCGGACGTAGAGCTTCACCCGCCCCTTGCGCGCCGGGTCGGCGAGATCGAACGGCGGCGTGCTCGGCACGAACAGCAGCACCGCATAGGACTGCCGGCCCTCGACCTTGTAGTGCAGGGTCAGAGCCGGCTCGTCGAAGGCCATCGCGATCGACCGGTAGGCCTGCGTGTAGTCCTCCGGTTTCACCTCGGACTTCGGACGCTGCCACAGCGCGCTCGCGGCATTGACCTGGCGCGCCTCGCCCTTGTCGTCGATCAGCTCGATCGGGAACAGCACGTGGTCGGAATAGGTTCGGACGATGCGCTCCAGCTCGTAGGGCTGGAGATAGCGGGCGGCATCTTCCTTGAGATGCAGCACGATCTCGGTGCCGCGCGCGACCCGCGCCGCCTGCGCGTCGCCGGCAGGCGCCACCTCGAAGCCCGCGCCGCTGGCGGACGTCCAGGTCCAGGCTTCGGCAGCGCCGGCGCGACGGCTGGTCACCTCGATGCGATCGGCGACCATGAAGGCGGCATAGAAGCCGACGCCGAATTGGCCGATCAGCCCGAGCCCGTCCTTGGCGTCCTTCAACCCCTTCAGGAAGGCCTTGGTGCCGGAACGCGCCAGCGTGCCGAGATTGTCTACGAGCTCCTGCCGGTCCATGCCGATGCCGTTGTCCGCAATCGTCAGGGTCTTGGCTTCTGCGTCGGGCTTGATGCGGATCGCCAACCGCTCGTCGCCGGCCAGCAGGTCGGGCCGGGCGATGGCCTCGTAGCGGACCTTGTCGCAGGCGTCGGAGGCGTTCGACACCAGTTCGCGCAGGAACACGTCGGTCTCTGAATAGACCGAGTGGATCATCAGGTTGAGGAGCTCGGCCACCTCGGCCTGGAACTGGTGCTTCTCCGGGCCGCCCTGGGCCGCCGAAACGTCGCCGTTCATTGCGCTTGTATCCTCGCGATGGATTTTCCGGCGGTGATATAGGACACCGGACGCGAACGGCAAGCGCCCGAAGGCGGGTTCAGCCGCCGCGCTTGCTGCCCCACAGCCGGGCCAGCTCCGGGCGCGACAACTGGACGTCGGCGCCGGAGGGAAGCGGCTGGTCCTTGTCCTGGATCCAGGCGGCGACGTCCTTGGCCACCAGCGCTCCCTGCTTGTCGCGCAGCAGCATGTGATAGCCGTTGGGGTAGAAGGCGAGATGCGAATCGGGGCGCTTGGGCATCAGCTCGATCGCCGAGCGCACCGGCTCGATCGGGACGAGTCGGTCGCCGATGCCGTGCAGCATCAGATAGGGCTTGTCGATCGTGGGCGCCGCGGCCTTGCCTGCGTCCATCGCGTCGACCAGCCCGTAGCCCAGATCGACACGCGGATTGCGCAGGATCATCGCGTCGTTGCGCATCTTCTCCATCGTCCTGGGATTGTCCGTCGGCTGGAAGTCGATGGAGGTCGGCCCGGAGGGCAGCCACGGCACCGTGTGCGCGAAAAAGGACAGACCGCCGCTGAGGAAAGGACCGAGCGTGTCGCGCGACCGCAGCGCCGCCGCGACCAGGATCAGGCCGTCGACGTCGAGCGTCTTGTCGGCCGCGGCCATGACGAGCGCGCCGCCCATGCTTTCTCCGGCGAGATAGAGCGGCACCCCGGGATACTTCTGTCGGACGAGCGAGGCGACCGTCCGGATGTCGTCGATCATGGTGGCCGTGCCGGCCCAGCGGCCGCGCGTGGGGCTGGAGCCGAAGCCGCGCTGGTCATAGGCGATGGTCGTGATGCCGTCGGCGGCCCAGATCTCCGCCGGCTCCTCCCAAGCCTTGCGATAGTCGCCGAACCCGTGGATGCCGAGGATGATCGCCTTGGGAGGCCCTCCCTCGGCTGGCCACGTTGCCAGTTTTAGCACGGTGCCGTCGGCGGCAACGTAGCGGTCGGCTTCGAGCGCCGGCGGCCGCACCGGCGCACCGGCCGGGACGACCACGGGCGCGCATCCCATGAGGGTCGCGGCCACCAGCAGGACGATACGCAGGCTACTCATCGCATCGAATCGAACGTTTCCCAGTGTGACGGGCAAGAGCCCCTTGCCAAGGAAAAATGGCAAAACCATATCCCGCCGATAAAACCGCGGCGCGGCGGAAGCGTTCCCTACCAGCTCATGCGGAAGCCTGCCGTGAACGCGTGCGCATTGTCCCGTCCCGAGACCTCGCCATCGTAGCGCACGAAGATGTCGAGCGCCTCGGCAACCATCGTGGAGGCGGCAAGACCGAGGACGGCACCGTCGCGCTGCGGCGCCACGCCGTAAGTGGTGAAGGGCGCCGCCGGCGCCCCGGCGAACGAAGCCGTCACCGGGCGCGCCGTGTCGGCATATTCGTGGCTCCAGCCAAGCCGTACCTTCATCGCGAGCCGGTCGCGCCAGCCGAGATCGATCGAGCCGTCGACCTGCGCGCCCAACACGCTGCGCAGCGAGTTGGTCGTCTGCTGCGCCACCGAGAGATTGAGCGAGCCCGCGCCGGTCTCGGTGAAGGCGTTCTGCGTCCCCGTGTAGGCCTGCAGCCGCGCGAAGGGTGTGACGTGGGCGTCGGCGAGTCCGCCGAGGTCGAAGCGATAGCCGGTCTCCACCTGGCCGTAGAACTGGTTGGCGCCGGTGTTGCCGATCGCGGTGCGTGCGGCGAGTCCCGGGATGGCGATGCTGCGCGTCATCTGGTTGGCGCTGTAGGCGTAGCCGACGATCGCGTCGGCATAGACTTTATCCTGGATGAAGTTGGCGTAGAGACCGGCCTGGAAGGTGTTCGAGCTGCCGTTGCCGCTGAAGCCCGCGACCCACTGGTTGCCGTTCTGGTATCCGATCGTGGCGCCGACCCGCAGGTTTGAGGCCACGAGACGGTCGAGACCGGCCGCGAACCCGCCGACACTGTAGGTCAGCGCGCCCGCATTGCCGCCGCCGTTGCTGATCGCGCCGAGACCACCCAGCGCACCGCCCCAGGCGCCCCAGAGCGCGGGCGAGCCGCTGTCGCAGGCGACGTCACAGGCCTCGGCGAGCGCGATTCGGTTCGAGCCGCCGGGGCCCGCGCCGCCACCCGCCTGCCCCGCGAAGTTGGCGAGGAAGAGCTGGGTGCCCTGCACCATCGAACTGGAGAAGCCGGAATAGTTCTGGCCGCTGATCGCGTTCATCACCGCCTGGCCCTGCTGCGCGGACAGGCCCGCGAGCGCACTGACGACGGTGGCGTAGTCACCGGTCGCGGTGGGTGCCGTCGCATCGAGCACCCCGCCGACCGCCGCCTGGTTGGGAGTCAGCGCCGCCTGCGCGAAGCCGCCGACCTGCAGCATGAGGTAGGCGTTGTTGGCGTCGTAGCTCACGGTTGGAATGAGGAATGGCGAGGTACTCGCCACCGTTTGAAA
>LSKJ01000263.1 GCA_001557035.1 Rhodospirillaceae bacterium CCH5-H10
CCCGCGTCTCTTCGTCGGCAGTCTCCCACCTGCGGCCAAGGAAGGCCGCCAGCAGGCCGAGCGAGATCAGCAGCAGCAGGACCAACCCATAAGTCAGCAGCAGCGGCCTGAACTCCTCGCCCGACACCAAGAGGGCGGACTCGAGACGCCCGTCCACCACCTTCAGCATGAGATCGATGCCGAGATTGTCCGACCAGATCGAATTGGACACGCCCGCCGTAACGAGGCTCGACTTGGCGTTGGCCAGCGCCATCACCTCGAAAAAATGCGACGGCCCGACGAAGGCCGATACCAGCACGACGAAGAGGACGATCCCGGTCACGGCGAAGAGCACGCCGAACCGGGCGATCGCCCTGACGCCCATGCCGGACGCCGGCCCGAACAGGGCCATTGAGAAGGCGAACACCAGGAAGCCCGCGGTCAGGTTCTCCTGGCTGAGGAAGCCGCCGACGCCCCAGGCGGCACCCGCCAGCACTGGCGCCAGCCAGCCGCGCCGAGCCGCGCCGGCGCCGAGCAGCATCCAGGCCAGCCACAGCGACAGGACGGGAATCATCAGCCAGCGCGTAAGGACTGCCCAGCCCGCGAGATCGATGCGTTCGGCGGGGCTGGGCCACAGCGTCCAGCCGATCAGGCCGGCGACCGCCCAGCCGAAGCCCAGGAATTGCTGCACGACCACGAAGAAGACGACGACGCAAACGACGTTCAGCAGGACGTTGGCGGCGAAGAAGCCGTGATTGCTGAAATGAACCAGGTCTATCAGGCCGCTCAGCAGCACCTGATTGCCCGGCCCGTACTGGGTCTGCGCCTCGAGATAAGGCACCGCGCCAAGGTTGATCTGCTGCAGCGAACTCAGATGGACATGGGAGTGGATGTCGTAGAAGGGCGCCAACGCCGTCTCGTTGATGGCACCGACGCCGCGCAAGGCCGGCAGGCCAAGCCAGCCATAGGCGATGACCGCGATGGCGAGGGCGCCGAGGAATTGCAGCGGCCATCTGCTTCGCCCATCGTCCACGTCCGGGCGGACCACAGCGGGTACTCCCCTGACGCCGGCCACCCAGAGCCAATGGAAGGCGATGAACGCGCCGATGCCGAGATAGCCGAACACGAGGGCGCGCTTGTCCATGCGGCCCCAGTCGATCACCTCGTCGCCCGGCGCGATGGCGCCGGACGGTGCGAGCGCGAGATAGCAGAAGCCGCCGATCGCGCCGACGACGCCCACGGCGTAGAGCAAGGGACCGGTCCCTGCCCCGCGCTGCCGTGCGCTCAGGTGAACGAGTCCGAGCGCCACGAGGCCCGTCGCAAATCCCGTCAGCAGAAACAAGCCACGCGAATCGAGGATAGCGACCTCGACAATCATCACGACCGCCGCGGCGAGACAGATCAGGCCTTCGCGCGCGTTCACGCCGCCGCCTTCCGGAAGACCGAGGACCTGCCCCAGATCAGCCGGTTCGAGACCACGAAGCGCCAGATGACATCGATGAAGATGCCCGTGCAGGCCGCGATGAACGTATGTCCCTTGAAATGGACGTAGGTGAGCTGTGCGGTGCTGACATTGGCCACGATGCCGAACGAGGCGATGACGCTGTAGAGCAACAGCCCCTTGTAATAGTTACCGCTTCTGAGGCGCGTGGTCGGATAGGTCAGGATGTTGTTGATGGTGAAGTTGAAGATCATCGCGGCGATCGTGGCCAGCGCCTGCGACACCCAGAAGACGGCGCCCCCCGCGAGGCAGGCGTAGAGCATGGAGAAATGGACGCTCGAGCCGATCACGCCGACGCCGACGAAGCTCACCAGCCGCGGCGGTACCAGACTTGCCGACAGTTTGGAGATCACGTCACAGAGCAGTGCCCACAGGATATGGGTTTGCCGCAAGGGCCGCCCGCCGATCGGCGCGCGGACGTTCGACGGCAATTCCCGCAGGCTGGCCTTGCGGTTGAGATGCACGAGATCGAAGAAGACACGGAACGCATCGCCCTGCATGCGCGGGATCGAGCGCAGGAAGAACGCCCGCGACGTCGCAAAGAAGCCGGTCAGCGGATCGGCGAGATCGCGTCCGAGATAGAAGTTGATCAGCCTGTTCGCCAGGTTCGGCGGCATCGGCCGCGCGCCCGACACGATGTCGCTCCCTCGTTCCAGGGCGTCGAGCATCGAAGGGATCAGCGCCGGGTCGTGCCGCAGGTCACCCCCCATCACCACGACGATCTCTCCGTGCGCCGCCTGCACACCCCAGTGGACCGCCGAGGCGCTGCCCCGATCCTGGATACGCTGCAGGCAGCGGATGTTTGGTTTCTCCCCAGCGAGCTTCCGCACGATGTCGCCGGTCCCGTCGGATGAGTTGTCGTCGACGACGATCACCTCCCACGACCGGTCGCCGAGCGCCGCCACGAGCCCCCGGATCACGAGGCCGATATTGGCCGCCTCGTTAAAGGTCGGCACGATAACGGATAGTCCGGTCATCGGCCCTTCGTCACGGCCGCGCCGTGGCCACAAGCAGATTCCCGACGCCGAGATATCTCACCCCCGTCTCGATCGTATGTATTGCATTGGCGACGCCGAGGCCGAACACGGCGGTGAAGGGCGCCAGGCCCACCGCCGTGCAGACCGTCACGTCGCGATAGCCGGCAGCGGAGAGATGCTCGGCAAGCAGGCCGCGCTTGTACTTGTTTATGTGCTGCTCGATGTAGCTCACCGGCGACAAGGCGTTGACGCCGAGTTCGATGATCGGCCAGAGCGACCGGTAGTTCGGCGTCGTCACGACCAGGACACCATCCTGGGTCAGCAACGACCGCGCCGTGGCCAGCAGGCGAATGGCCTCGACGGGCGCGAGATGCTCGATCAATTCGATCACCGTGACCGCATCGAACCGCTCGCCGGCCTCCGCGAGACCCGCCAGCGAGCGGGTCGAGAAGCGATGGGCCGCATTTCCGTAGGTCCGGGTCGCATAGTCGACCTGGGACGCGCTGAGATCGACGCCGAGCGCCTCGACGCCGGGCAGGTAGTTGCCGACGAACGTGCCGGGACCGCAGCCGATATCGAGCAGCCTTCGGGGCGTGCCGAGGCGGGAAACGACCGTCCGGAACTTGAGGTCGTGCCAACAGAAGCGAACGCCAATCCTGCGCTGGTAGATCCTGTCGTAGAAGCCGGCCGGAATCCGGTTCTCGTAATCGTAGACGGCATCTTGCATCGTTGTTACCGGCCGTCCCCGGCCTTCTTTTCACACATGCTGCAACGCCGTCTTTCCGAGCGGTTGAGAGCTGTGTCTTGGACCGCAGCCGTCGAAGCCGCAAGTATCCTTCAAGCCCCCGCTTTTCCCTTCAGAACCGTACCGGCATAGGCGCCCGTCGCCTCGCCGTTCTCGAAGGCCACGGCGCCGTTCACCAGGGTGGCCTTGATGCCTTCGGCCTTCTGCACGAGGCGCCTTGCCCCACCGGGCAGGTCACGCTCGACGGTCGGCAGGCTCGGCCGGATCCGATCCTCCTCGAACAGGTTGAGGTCGGCCCTGAATCCCTCACTGACCAGGCCGCGGTCGGTCATGTCCCAGGCGACGGCATTGTCGCGGGTGATCTTCGTGACCGCTTCTTCCAGGGTAAAGGCACGGCGCTTCCGTACCCAGTAGCTCAGCAAGTGGGTCTGCAGCGACGAGCCCATCTCCTGCGCGACATGCGCGCCGGAGTCCGAGAAGGTGGCCAGCGTGCGATCATGCTTCAGGATGCCCAGCACGTCGTCCGGCGTCTCGTTGACCAGCGGCTGGACGTAGACCTGGTTCTCGTTGGCAAGCGACAGGTCGATCATGACTTCGACCGGATGCTTACCCCTCGCCTTCGCGAGTTGCTCGACCGTGGGGTCGTCCCAGTCGACGCCGTTCAGGGCATACAGGTTGGAATAGTCCGGCTTGCGGGGATCGGTCGTCGCGGCCCCGCCGCCCTGGAAGACGTTGTCGCGCGGCTTCATCCGCTCCTCGGCCGCAACCAGCTCACGCCTCACCTCCGGATCGGCCAGCCGCCGCTTCTGCTCGGCCAGCGGCAAGTCGCGCACCTTGCGCCACGCCGGCAGCACGTCGAACGGCAGGTAGGACTTCAGCGAGAAGATCGCGTTGATCGAGCGTGTCGTGCCCTGGCCGAACATGCGGCCGCCGGCCGCCACAGTCTCGTCGATGTAGCGCGTCTGATAGGCCCAGCCCGTCGGATCGTCGCCCTGCTTGGTGGCCAGCACGCCGAACATGACCGGACGCTTGTAGGCTAGCGCCACCTCACGCAGCCGCGCGAGGAAGGCACGATGCGCCGCGCCGCTCGCAATGTCGGGGCCGACCTGGAAGATGCCGGCGTCGAGTTCGGCCATCGCCGCCACGATGCGGTCGATCTCCTCCCATTCGGCGATGCGGCTGGCGACCGGTGTGTTGTCCGGCGTGACATGCGTCGAGGCGCGGGAACTCGAGAAGCCCATGGCCCCGGCCCGCAGGGCTTCCTTCACGAGATCGGCCATGCGGACCATCTCGTCCTCGGTCGCCTTTTCGGTGAAGGCCCGCTTGCCCATCGCGTACATGCGCAGCGCCGAGTGGCCGATATACATGCCGTAGTTGATCGCCTTGGGCAGGCGCTCGACGGTGGCGAGATATTCAGGGAAGGTCTCCCAGGTCCAGTCGATGCCGGCGGCCATCGCCTCGGTCGGGATGTCCTCGACCGCCGACAGGCAACGCGCATAGAGGTCGCGATCCTCCGGCTTGCAGGGCGCCAGCGCAAACCCGCAATTGCTCATCACAACGGACGTGACGCCGTGCCAGCACGAGCAGCTGCCCAGCGGATCCCAGGCGACCTGGGCGTCCATGTGTGTATGACCGTCTATGAAGCCCGGCGAGACGATCAACCCGTCGGCATCGATCGTGCGAGCGGCCGGCGCGGTGATGCGGCCGACCTCGGCGATCACGCCGTCCTTGATGCCGACATCGGCCGAGAAACGCTGCTTGCCCGAGCCGTCGACGACGGTGCCGCCCCGGATGACGATGTCATGTGCCATCACAGGCGATCCTTGTTCTCGACGATCTTCCAGTAGGTGTCCTTGGCCGAGATCTTGCCGCCGCGGAACGTGTAGATGTCGCAGCCCTGGTAGTTCAGGTCCTCGCCGTCGGCGCCCTTACCGATGACGGTCCAGACCGAAATCGCCCGGTTGCCGGCGAAGATGTATTCCTTGTGGTCCCAGCGCATGTCGGGGATCACCTTGAAGCGCTCGGCGAGCGTCTTGCGGATCGTTTCCTTGCCCTTGAGCGTGCGGCCGACCGGTTCGGGGCCGCGGGCCAGCCAGAAAGTGGCATCGTCGGTGAAGTGGGAGACGATGCGATCGACGTCGCGGCTGTTGAAGGCGGCGGAAATGGCCTTCATCAGTTCGGGCGTGGCGACATCGTCGTTTGCGGCTGTAACGTCCGGCATACGAAACCTCCCTCGCTGGCTTTTGCCGACGATTGCAGGCTTCACACAACCCGGCAAGCGGACAACCACAACCGGCCCCAACCGTGCTAGCTTGGCCGCAACAAACGGGGAAACGCCAAGTGTACGACTACATCATCGTCGGCGGCGGGTCGGCAGGCTCGGTCATGGCCAATCGCCTGTCCGCCCGCAGCGCCAACAAGGTACTGCTGTGCGAGGCCGGCCAGGACACGCCGCCCGGCCAGGAGCCCAAGGAAATCGCCGACAGCTATTCCGGCACGGCCTATTTCGATCCGCGTTTCCATTGGACCGAACTGAAGGTCCACACCCAGGTCATCAGCCACAACAATCCGCACGAAGCCCGGCCGCCGCTGCGCAAATACGAGCAGGCGCGCGTGCTGGGCGGCGGCTCCTCGATCAACGGCCAGATGGCCAATAGGGGCGCGCCGACCGACTACGCTGAATGGGAAAGCCGCGGCGCCGCCGGCTGGGGCTGGAACGACGTGCTGCCCTATTTCAAGAAGGTCGAGCGCGACCTCGACTTCGACGGGCCGCTGCACGGCAAGGACGGCCGCATCCCCGTGCGGCGCATCCCCCGCGAAAAGTGGGCGGGCCACGCCCAGGCGGTCGGCAAGGCTTTCGAGGCCAAGGGCTTCAAGTACCTGCCCGATCAGAACGGCGAGTTCGTCGACGGCTATTTCCCGGTCACTCATTCCAACGCCGAGGAGCGGCGCGTCTCGGCGGCCATGGGCTATCTCGACACCGAGACCCGCAAGCGCTCGAACCTCACCATCTCGACCGACACGCAGGTCACCTCGCTGCTGTTCGAGGGGACGCGCTGCGTCGGTGTGATGGCGCGCGTCGACGGCAAGGAGCAGGAGTTTCGCGGCCGCGAGATCATCCTGTCGAGCGGCGCCATCCATTCCCCGGCGCACCTGATGCGGGCCGGCATCGGCCCGGTGGGCCAGCTCGCCGAACTCGGCATTCCCGTGGTCTCCGCCCTGCCCGGCGTCGGCCAGCGCCTGATGGACCATCCGTCGATCGCGCTCTCCTCGTTCATCAAGCCCGGCGCGCGCCTGCGCGAGCACACGCGGCGGCACATCCATGTCGGCCTGCGTTATTCGTCGAATCTGCCCGGCATTCCCAAGGGCGACATGTTCGTGGCCGTGGTAAGCAAGTCGGCCTGGCATGCACTGGGCGAGCAACTCGCCTCGTTGCTCACCTTCATCAACAAGACCTATTCCGAGACTGGCCAGGTCAAGCTCGCCTCGCGCGACTGGCGGAGCGAGCCGGTCGTCGAGTTCAACCTCCTGTCCGACAAGCGCGATCTCGACCGGCTGATGAGCGGCTTCAAGCTGATGGCCGCCGTTCAGATGACCGACGCGCTGCGGGCGGTGACCGAAGTGCCCTTCCCGGCCTCCTATAGCGATCGCGTCCGCCAGATCGGCGTCGTCAACACCAAGAACAAGTGGCTGACCCGCCTGATCGCCACGATGCTCGATGGTCCGGCGGCGCTGCGCCGCTACATGATCGAAAACTACGTGGTCGAGGGCTTCACCTTCGACCAGGTTCTGAACGACGACGACGCGCTCGAGGCTTTCGTGCGCAAGGCCGCGATCGGCGTCTGGCATGCCTCCTGTACGTGCCGCATGGGCCGCGACGACGATCCGATGGCGGTGGTCGATACGCAGGGCCGGGTACGCGGCGTGCAGGGTTTGCGTGTGGTCGACGCCTCGATCTTCCCCGTGGTGCCATGCGCCAACACCAATTTCCCGACGCTGATGTCGGCCGAGAAGATCTCGGACGCCATGCTCGCCGGTCACTGAGGAGCCACTATGTCGGTCGTGCTTGGAACGGGCGAGCATCGCTATCGGGTCGTCGAGAACTGGGCGAAGCTGCCGGATGGATGGGAGTTTCGCGACGTCGCGGCCGTGGCCTGCGACAGCAAGGACCGCGTCTACGTCTTCAACCGCAGCGAACATCCGATGATGGTGTTCGACAAGGACGGCAATTTCCTGCGCTCGTGGGGCGAAGGCCTGTTCAGCCGCGCCCACGGCATCCATATCGACAGCGACGACAATCTCTTCTGCACCGACGACGGCGACCATACGGTCCGCAAGATCAGCACCGAGGGCAAGGTGCTGATGACGATCGGCGTGCCCAACCAGCCCGCGCCCTTCCTGAGCGGCAAGCCGTTCAACCGCTGCACGCACACCGCGCTCTCGCCCAAGGGCGAGATCTACGTCTCCGACGGCTACGGCAATTCCCGCGTCCACAAATATTCGCCCGACGGCAGGCACCTGATGTGCTGGGGCACGACCGGCACCGATCCCGGCGAGTTCAACATCGCGCACAACATCGCCACCGACGCCGACGGCTGGGTCTACGTTGCCGACCGCGAGAACCATCGCGTGCAGGTGTTCGACGGCAACGGCAAGTACGAAGCGCAGTGGAACAACATGCACCGGCCTTGCGCGCTCTATTGCTGCGGCGGCGCGAAGAACCCGACTTTCATCATCGGCGAGCTGGGTCCCGGCATGCCGGTGAACACGCACCACACGAATCTCGGCCCGCGCCTGTCGATCGTCGACAGCAAGGGCAAGACCTTGGCCCGGCTCGGCGGACAGGACGGTCCCGGCCACGAGACCGGCCGCTTCCTGTCGCCGCACGGCCTCGCCGTCGACTCGCGCGGCGACATCTATGTCGGCGAGGTTAGCTACACAAACTGGCCGAGCACCTTCCCGGGTACGCCCGTGCCGAAATACCTGCGCTCTTTGCAGAAACTCGAGAAAGTCGTCTGAGGAGAATGGTTATGGTTGAACGCGTACTCGTCGTCGGTCCTAAGGACACTCTGTCCATGGTCGACGACCTGGCCCCCAAAGGCTACGAAATCATCAAGGCGCTGCACAATTCGCCGGAGCAGAAGGCCGCCTTGCCCGGGACCCACTATTTCGTGGGGTTCATCCAGCAGTATGTGACCCCGCAGCTCTTCAAGGATGCGCCGAACCTCAAGCTCGTCCAGATGCTGAGCGCCGGCTACGACCGCGCCGACCTGGACGCGGCCCGCAAGAGCGGCGTGCCGCTCTGTGCCAATGGCGGCGCCAACTCGGTCGCAGTCTCCGAGCATGCGATGCTGCTGATGCTGTCGGTCTCCCGCCGCCTGATCACCCAGCACAACAACGTCATTGCCGGCCGCTGGCACGGTAACTCCCCGCCGACCGTCCACGAGGTGCGCAACCGCGTGCTGGGCATCATCGGGCTGGGCACGATCGGCAAGAAGGTCGCCAAGCTGGCCCTCGCCTTCGGCATGACCGTCCACTACTACGACATCGCGCGCCTCAAGGAAGAGGAGGAAGACGCGCTGGGCGTCCGCTTCCGCCTGCTGCCCGAGATCCTGAAGCACTCCGACATCGTCTCGCTGCACGTGCCGCTGAACGACTCGACGCGTCACATGATCGGCAAGGACGAGCTCGCGGCCATGAAGAAGTCGGCGATCATCGTGAACACCTCGCGCGGGCCCGTGATCGACGAGAAGGCTATGATTGCCGCCCTCTCCGCCGGCAACCTGTTCGGCGCCGGCCTCGACGTGTTCGACGAGGAGCCGACCCCGCCGGACAACCCCCTGCTGAAACTCGACAACGTAATCCTGACGGCGCACCTCGCCGGCCCGACCTTCGAGAGCAACATCACCCGCCTGCGCAACGGCTTCGACAACGTCCAGAGGGTTGCCCGCGGCGAACCCGCGCTCTGGGTGGTGCCTGAATTGCTGGAGCCGAAGAAATGAGCCGACTTTCGAGACGCAGCATCCTCGCGGGGAGCCTCGCGGCTCCCTTCATCGCCCGCGAGGGTTTCGCCCAGGGCGACTGGCCGAAGGGGCCCGTGCGCTGGGTCGTGGCCTTCGCCGCCGGCGGCGCCGCCGACACGGTGGCGCGCAACATCGGCGTGCGGGTCGCGGAGATCATCGGCCAGCAGGTGATCATCGACAACCGCACCGGTGGCAATGCCGTCGTGGCGGCCAATGCAGTCCTGCAGGCGCCGCGTGACGGCCAGACCTTCCTCGTGGATGCGGCCAACCAGATCACCAACCCCCTGCTCATGAAGGATCTTCCCTTCGACTATGGGCAGACCTGGATACCGGTGACGCAGCTCGCGAGCTTCCCGCAGGTCGTGGCCGTGAAGCAGGATTTCCCGTCGAAGACTATTCAAGAGTTCATAGCGGCGGCGAAAGCCAAGCCCCGGCACGATCAGCTACGGCACGCC
>LSKJ01000264.1 GCA_001557035.1 Rhodospirillaceae bacterium CCH5-H10
CGGGCTCGATACGGCGGCGATAATCGACGCGGTGGCGCGCGCCGTCTAAAGTGGCGGCGTGAAAGTAGACGGCAAGCCTTATCGCACCATCTGGCTCGGCGCCGACGGCACGACCGTCCAGGCCATCGACCAGACCCTGCTGCCCCACCGTTTCGTCGTGCGCGATCTGCGCACGATGGAGGACGCCGAAGCGGCGATCCGCACCATGATCGTGCGCGGCGCGCCGCTGATCGGCGCCGCCGCCGCCTACGGCATGGCGCTCGCCATGGCCGCCGATCCATCCGACGCCATGCTGCCGCGCGCTTACACCGTGCTGATGGAATCGCGACCGACGGCGGTGAACCTGCGCTGGGCGCTCGACGATCTGCGTGCGCTGCTGGCGCCGTTGCCGCCCGCCGAGCGGCGCGAGGCCGCCTACCGGCGCGCCGCCGAGATCTGCGACGAGGATGTCGAGATCTGCCGCCGCATCGGCGAGAACGGGCTGGGCCTGATCCGCAAACTGAAGCCGCGCGACAAAGGCGGGCGCATCAATGCCCTCACCCATTGCAACGCGGGCTGGCTCGCCACCGTCGACTGGGGGACGGCGCTGGCGCCGATCTATCAGGCGCACGATGCCGGCATCCCCATCCATGTCTGGGTCGACGAGACGCGGCCCCGAAACCAGGGCGCCAGCCTGACGGCATGGGAGCTGGGCAAGCACGGCGTGCCGCACACGGTGATCGCCGACAATGCCGGCGGCCACCTGATGCAGCACGACCAGGTCGACTTCGTCATCACCGGCACCGACCGCACGACGCGCGGCGGCGACGTCTGCAACAAGATCGGCACCTACCTGAAGGCGCTGGCCGCGCACGACAACGGCGTGCCCTTCTATGTCGGCCTGCCCTATCCGACCATCGACTGGACGATCGTCGACGGCGTGCGAGACATCCCGATCGAGGAGCGCAGCGCGCGCGAGCTGTCGCACATGACCGGGCGCACCGAGACCGGTGAACTCGCGACGGTGCAGATCCTTCCCGAAGGCAGTGCCGGCGCCAATCCTGCCTTCGATGTGACGCCGGCGCGGCTGGTGACGGCGCTGATCACCGAGCGCGGCGTCTGCGACGCCAGCGAGGCCGGCCTGCTGTCGCTCTATCCCGAGCAGTCGCGGGCGGCGTGAAGGTCACGGCAGCGGCCAGGGCCACCGTCGGCCTCTGCCTCACCCAGATCGTGGGCTGGGGCACCACCTTCCTGATGCCCTCGGTGCTGGGCCGCCACTTCGAGCGCGACCTCGACCTGCCGAGCGAGGTCGTCTACGGCGGCATCACCGTGATGTTCGGCGTCGGCGCCCTGTTCGCGCCCCGGGTCGGCCGGCTTCTCGACCGCACCGGCGCGCGCTCGGTGATGACCATCGGGTCGGTGGTCTATGCGCTGTCGCTCGCGGCACTCTCCTTCTCGCAAGGACTGGTGAGCTATCTCCTGTGCTGGGCCGCCATGGGTGTCGCCTCGACCCTGGCGCTGAACACGCCGGCCAGCATTGCGCTGGCGCAGATTGCCGGCAGCCGTGCACGCCAGGCGATTGCGATCCTCGCCATCATCGGCGGCTTCGCCTCGACCGTCTTCTGGCCGCTCTCCGAAGCGCTCGAAGCCTTCCTGAGCTGGCGCGGCGTATTGCTCGTCTATGCCGCGATCCATCTCCTGGTCTGCGCGCCGGTCCATCTGCTGGTGCTGCCCGGCCGGCCGACGGTCGGCACGCAGGCGGCAGCCAGCACGACGCCGGCACCACCGCCCTCGGACCACACCAAACGCATCTTCCTCTTGCTGGCGGTGGCCTTCTCCTGTGGCGCCTTCATCTTCACCGGCTTCATCGTGCACGCGATCGGCGTGATGCGCGGGCTGGGTCACGATCCTGCTTCCGCCCTGCTGCTCGCCTCGCTGATCGGACCGGCGCAGGTCGCCGTGCGGGTTGTCGAACTCGTGTTCGGCCACCGCTACGCCATCAGCACGTCGACCTTGTTTGCCGCCGCCGTCCTGCCGCTGGGTCTCGGGCTCGCCTTCCTGGCCGGTGGCAACTTCGCGGTCGCCCTGCTCTGCCTGGTCGCCTACGGCATCGCGAACGGCCTGAAGGCGGTCCTGCGCGCCACGCTGCCGCTCGCCCTGTTCGGACGCGCCCAGTTCGGCACCTATCTCGGTCGGCTCGCCCTGCCGCAGGGCATCGTCTCGGCCGCCGCGCCGCCGGTGCTCGCCGCGGTGATGGCCAATTACGGCGCCGAGGGCGTGCTGGCCGTCAACTTCGTGATCGCCACGATCGCGCTCGTCGCGACCGTCCTGCTGATCCGGACGAGCGGGACGGTCCGCTGACGGCACAGACGAACCCAGGCCGGGTCGGGGCGCTTCATTGCGTCAGGGACGGACCTGGAGCCCCTTGGACGAAGCCTGCATGCCGGTGAAGTCGCGGCCGCTGGAAACGATGCGCCACGACAGCATCTTCTGTGCGTAGGCGAGCATCGCCGGCGCCGAGGCCGGATCGCGCGACAGGTCGTTCAGGCAGTGCGGGTCGGCTTCGAGGTCGAAGAACAGCGGCGGCAGGGCCGCGAAGTGGACGTACTTGAAGCGCTCGTCGCGGATGACGGCCAGCGAGCAGGCGTCCATCGGCAGGCCGAGCGCGATTTCCGAGTCCGCCGCGCCCAGGCCGCGGAAGTCGAACTCCCAATGCACTTCCCGGCGCCAGTCCGCCGGCGCCTTGCCATGGAGAAACGGCAACAGGGAGCGGCCGTCGCACTGCCGTGGAATGTCGAGGCCGAGCCAGTCGAGGATCGTCGGCATCACGTCCACCGCCTCGGTGAAGCGCTCGATCGCGGTACCGCGCGTGTCATCGGCCGCGGCCCGCGGATCGCGCACGATCAGCGGCACGTTGTAGGCCTCGTCGAAATAGCCCTGCTTGCCCAGCATCCAGTGGTCGCCCAGCAGCTCGCCATGATCGGACGTCACGACGATCAGCGTGTCGTCGTAGAGGCCCCATTCCTTGAGCCGGTCGATCAGGCGGCCGACCTGGTCGTCGACTTCCTGCACCATGCCGTAGTAGGTGGCGCGCAACTGCGCGAGATCGGTGTCGCCGAGATCGGCGACCAGCCCCTGCCCGGTGACGAAGTAACTCGCGAGACTCTGCAAGCGGAGATAGCTGGCCAGCAGCGGATGCTGCGCGCCCTCCCGTTCGGCCGTGGCGGCACGATGCGGCGGCGCCATGTCGGCGGGATCGTAGAGCGTGTTGTAGGGCGCGGGCGCGATGAAGGGAGGATGCGGCCGGATGTAGGCCGCATGCGCGAACCACGAACCGTTGCGCCGCACCGAGATGAAGTCGAGGAGCCGGTCCGTGAGGAAGGCGGTGATGCTGTCCTCGGCCTTGAAGCGCGCCGGTGGAAAGGTCGGCCCGCGATCGCCCGCCGGGACCGCCGGCCGGTAGATCTCGGTGACATCGTCGGCGAAGTCATAGCCCTTGGCCTTGAGGTCGGCCATCCACGGATAGGCCAGTTCCGGGAGGTGCAGCTCGGGCGTGAAGCCCGGCATCACCGACTCGTAGGTCCGCAATGCCGGATCGTCGGGCGGCAGCCCGGTCGGATCGACGGTCGTGTCGGTGTAGCCGAACAGGGCCGGGTCATATCCAGCCTTGCGGCATTCGAGGGCGATGTTGGTGAAGCGCCGCGCCAGCGGCGTGCCGTTCCGCATCACGCCGTTGTTGTGCTGATAGGTGCCGGTCAGCAGCGCCGCGCGCGAGGGACCGCAGGGAGCCGCCTGCACGAAGTGCCGCCGGCAAAGCACGCCATCTGCAGCCAGTCGGTCCAGGTTGGGAGTCTTCAGTACGGGATTGCCGGCGCAGCCCAGCGCATCGGCGCGCCATTGATCGATGACGATGAAGAGGATGTTCCTCCGGGCGACCATCCGATGCTCCCCTTCCATGCCGACGATCATCCGGCGCTCGTATTGTCGGGACAATTCATACGACTTCAGTAGCAGAAAAATTGGATTGCCTGCTGGCGCACCCGCCCGAAAAGCGAGCTCGCCGGCGAACAGGACGAAGCGGCCGCCTGCTTGCTAGTATCGGCGCCGGCAACAGCGGGCGCGGCCCGAGAAGGTCCATGTTCGAACCCCATTCGCTCATCCTCGGCTTCGTCGTCGCGCTCGGCGTCGGCCTGCTGATCGGCATCGACCGCGAGCGCAAGAAGGGCGAAGGGCCCGGGCGCGGTGCCGCGGGGCTGCGCACCTTCACGCTCGCCTCGCTCGCCGGCGCGATCGGAGCCGCGGCCGGCGGCGAAATCCTCCTCGCCGCGATCGTCCTGGGCGTGGCGGCTTTCGCCGGCCTCTCCTACTGGCACGCGCGCGACACCGACCCCGGCCTGACGACGGAGACGGCGCTGGTCGCCACGACCCTGCTGGGCGGGCTTGCCATCCGCGAACCCGCGTTCGCCGCGGGAGTCGGCGTGGTGGTCGCCATGCTGCTCAATGCCCGCGAAGTGCTGCACCGCTTCGTGCGCTCGATGCTGACCGAAGGGGAGTTGCACGACCTGCTGATCTTCGCCGGCGCCACGCTGGTCGTGCTGCCGCTGCTGCCCGATCATCCGATCGGTCCCTATGGCGCGCTGAACCTCCGCACCATCTGGCTGGTGGTGATCCTGGTGATGGGCGTCGGAGCCCTGGGTTATATCGCGGTCCGGATCGTGGGGCCGCGATTCGGCCTGCCGCTGGCCGGCCTCGCCTCGGGCTTCATCTCCAGCTCCGCGACCATCGGCGCGATGGGCGCGCGCGCCGCCAAGGAGCCGCGCCTGACGAGGCCGGCGGCGGCCGGGGCCGCGCTCTCCTCCGTCGCGACCGTGGTGCAGCTCGGTATCCTCATCGCCGCCACCGATCTCGAAGCCTTGAAGGCTCTCGCGATGCCTCTGCTCTGCGCGGGCGCCGCCGCGATCGTCTATGGCGGCGCCTTCATCCTGTGGGCGTTGCGCGAGGACCGAGGCACGGTCGAGGAAACCGCGGGCAGCGCCTTCAGCCTGCGGACCGCGCTCATATTCGCCGCGATCCTCGCTGCGGTGCTGCTGCTGGCGGCGGCGCTGCAGGACTGGATGGGCGAGGCCGGCGTCATCCTCGCGGCCGGCGCGGCGGGCTTTGCCGACACGCATGCGCCCGCCATCTCGGTCGCCTCGCTCGTGGCCGACGGGCGGCTGACACCTCATGCGGCCGTCATCCCCATCCTCGCCGCCTTCACGACCAACACCGTGACCAAGATGATGTTCGCCTTCGGCGCCGGCGGTGTGCGTTTCGCTCTTTATGTCGTGCCGGGCCAGCTTCTGATGCTGGCCGCGGCATGGACCGCTATGCTCGTCGCCTGATCCAAGGGAATTCCATGACCGTCGCAAGGAAGTTTGGCCGCCGCGGCCTCATGGCAGCCGGAACGCTCGCTGCCGCCACTGCGCTTGGGCGCCCCGCTTTTGCGCAGGCACCGGCGGCGGCCGGAGCGACACCGGCCGGCTGGAACGACGGGCTGGCGCATCCCATTCCCTACACGCCCTCGCCCGGTCTCGGGAAGGAGCGCGGCCTCGTGCTGGGCGGTGGCGGCGCCTATCTCGTCTCCTGGATGATGGGCTACTTCCATGCGCTGAAGCAGAACGGCGTCGATCTCGCGA
>LSKJ01000265.1 GCA_001557035.1 Rhodospirillaceae bacterium CCH5-H10
TCGCGGCGCCGAGCAGGCGCGCGCGGAGGCCCGCCTCCATCGGCACGACGGCTGCAGCTTCCGTCGTGAGCGCGGCCTGGCGCACCAGCCCCTTGAGCCAGCCGTCGAACAGGTAGTTCAGGGCGCGCCAGTCGGCGTTGGCCTCCTCACCCCGCTTGGCGAAGCGTTCGGCGAAGGCGTGCAGTCTCGGCATGTCGAGGTCGGGCAGGGTCGCCAGCACCTCGACCATCTCGCGATAGAGATCGAGGCTGCCCGCGCCCG
>LSKJ01000266.1 GCA_001557035.1 Rhodospirillaceae bacterium CCH5-H10
CCCCCCCGGTGTCACTACCGATAACCAGCACGTCAAGTCATTGGGTCGATCTCCACCTGGATTGTGCCGCACCAATAGGAGGTTAGCGGCGGCTCTAGCCTGCAACTCTGGCGGCGGTCGGGCGTTGCCGATTAAGGAAGTCACACCTGAACGACGGTCAATCAATGTGGGCAGCTGAGATCGCCTTTTTGACGAGCCATTTGTCAGGAGAGAAACATGAAGGAAGTAGCCAAGTTCTTCTCCGGACCCGCCGCTAATCAGGCACTCACCAATGGAGCAATGGCTATCGGCGGGCACCCGTTTCTACGCGTGGGCAAGCAACGGCAGCATACGTGATTGCGACCGCGATCGCCTTTCAGTCATTCCTTTCAGAGGCGATCCGGGCAAACGGTAGCCAAAGCTTACCGACCGTCGTTGCGGCTATCGAACGTCTGCCACACTTCAAGCGCAATCTCGCGCGGAGCGGTGGCGCTAGAAAGCACGTAAGGCGGCGTGCAGATTGCAAGGCTGCGACTCATCTGCTTCGCGAAGAGCGACGACTGCCCAGCTCATGTGCAGTCAGCGACTCTATTATCCTGCAGTCGGCCATCTTGCCACCGGCACAGTGTCTGATAATTCGACTGAGCTCGGCTTTGAGTACTTGTAGACGAGATATGCGGGTTTGCACTGCAGCAAGTTGACCCCTAGCGAGACGGGTTACGTCATCGCATGCCGCCTCTGGCGAGCTCTGTAGTGCGAGCAGGGCTCTGATAGTTGGCACATCGAAGCCTAGCTCCCGCGCGTGGCGAATGAATGAAAGCCGGCGGACGGCGTTTTCGTCAAAAAGGCGGCGCTTGCTGGCGGTGCGAGGTGGGGTATCGATCAGTCGGGTCCGCTCGTAGTAACGGATGGTCTCGATATTGACGCCTGAGCGTTTGGACAAAGTCCCGATCGTAAACATGGTGATTTTACCCAGTTGATTCTGTAGCGGCTACAGGATGTACGTTATGCTCACCATTGCGCAAGGCCGGAGATGACTTTGACCTCTCGAGCTTGCTGAAACGGAGAAAAAAATGGACGCGAATGCTGGCGCAAGGAAGCGCCCTTCCGGATCGCTGACACTCAAGATCGAAGGACTCGACTGTCAGAATGAGGTTCGCGCTCTTCGCGCCGCTGTCGGGCCTGTTGCCGGGGGTGACGACAAGCTGTCCTTCGATACCAAAGCTGGCGTGATGACGATAACGCCAGGAAACGAGTCAATGTTGGACGCCATTCAGCGGGCGGTCTCGACGACAGGCATGCGAGCGCACGCCCTGCCGGAGCAGGTTTTGTCGCCACTGCTCTTTAGCGTCACCGGCCTTGACTGCAAGAATGAAGTCGCGGCTCTCAAGCGAGAGGTCGGACCGTTGGTGGGAAGTGATGCTTGGCTGAGCTTCGATGCCGGGAAGGGGCTGATGACGGTTGCACCGCATGAAAGCGCCAGCGTTCAGGCTATCGTCGAGAAGGTCCGCAGGACAGGCATGACCGCCGCTCTTGTCACGAGCGGCGACGGCTCGCCACTCCTCCTCCGGGTGGATGGCCTGGACTGCGAGAACGAGGTCGCGGCTCTGAAACGGGAGCTCGGGTCGCTCGTCGGCGAAGAGAATATCGCGTTCGACACGGAGCAAGGCACGATGACTCTGTTCCCAGGGCATGGGGCATCGCTTGCAGCAATCCAGGAAGCTGTGGCTCGGGCTGGTATGCGTGCGAAGACATGGTCGCCGCCCAGCGCCAAGCCGGACGCACCGACTGACGTTCAACCGGGCGTAGCTTGCGGTTGCGCCAGCGAGGCCCAACAAGTGCTCGTTCCATCGGCCCCGACCATCTCGCCCGGTGGAGTCGTGTTTCGCATTCACGGCATGGATTGCGCTGACGAGATCGCAGCGCTGAAGAGGGAAGTGGGCCCGCTGGTTGGCGAAGACAAGCTCGCCTTCGATCTCCTCAATGGCCGCATGTCTGTCGATATGGCGCCAGATGCCGAAGTCGAGGCGCGCATCGAGAAGGCCGTGGCCCGAGCGGGCCTTCGGGCGGAGCCCTGGACGGAAGGTGCGCCGAGTGAAGCGGCACAAGCAGAAGAACGTCGTAGACGAGTGCAGTCGTGGCTGACCGCGACTAGTGGCGCCGTTACGGCGCTGGCGTTCGCAGTCCATGCGTGGCTGGGCGGTGGCGTGATTGCGGCGTTTGAAGCCGGCGAACATGCTTTAGGGTCGACTCCCCTGGCGAGCAAGATTCTCTATTCGCTCGCGGTGCTATGCGCAGTGCGCTACGTCGCGCCGAAAGCCTGGCTCGCCGCCAGACGCCTGCGGCCCGACATGAATCTTCTGATGGTTGTCGCAGTTGCCGGCGCCATCGGCATCGGGGCCTGGTTTGAAGCGGCAACCGTCTCGTTCTTCTTCGCCCTCGCCCTCGCGCTGGAAGCGTGGAGCCTGGGCCGCGCACGGCGCGCAGTGGCAGCGTTGATGGAACTAGCCCCACCGACAGCCCGCGTCAGGCTCGAAGACGGATCGGAGCGCGACATGCCAGCGGCCGAAGTTCGGGTCGGGGCTCACATCATCATCCGTCCAGGAGAAAAGGTGCCGCTTGACGGGCGAATCGCCGCCGGGATGAGCGAGATCAACCAAGCGCCAATCACGGGCGAAAGCGTTCCGGTCCCAAAGGCCGCCGGAGACGAGGTGTTTGCTGGCACCATTAACGGCGAAGGTGCCCTCGATGTCGTGACCACCAAGGCGGCAAGCGACACGACGTTGGCTCAGATCATCCGAATGGTTGGCTCGGCGCAAAGTCGCCGGGCGCCCAGCGAGCAATGGGTCGAGAAGTTTGCGCGCGTCTACACACCGACGGTGATGGGTCTTGCGATTGCAGTGTTCCTGCTTCCGCCTCTCGTTATGGGTGGCGGCTGGGACATTTGGTTCTACCGGGCCCTCGTTCTCTTGGTCATCGCCTGTCCCTGCGCTCTCGTGATTTCAACACCGGTCACGATCGTGGCCGCGCTTGCCGGTGCCGCCAAGCAGGGTGTCCTGGTGAAGGGCGGCAATCATCTCGAAACACCTGCCCAACTCAAGGCTGTCGCCATGGACAAGACGGGCACCTTGACCGAAGGGCGGCCCCAGGTCGTCGAGGTGGTCTCGTTGGGGGCTCTCAGCGAGCAGGATATTATCGGATTGGCCGCGGCGCTAGAGGCCCGCAGCGAGCATCCGATCGCCCATGCTATCCTGCTGAAGGCGTCCGCAAGCGGCGTCGCATTTGAACCGGCAGAGGCTGTCCAGTCGATAACCGGCCGGGGCATGACCGGCCGTGTGGCAGGCCGTGAAACTTGGCTCGGCTCGCGGCGGTACATCGAAGAGCGGGGCACGGCACCGGTTGGAGTCTTGCAGCATGCCGACGCGCTGTCCGGGTCCGGCCGCACGATCGTTGCGGTGGGAAACGAACAGGAGGTCTTGGGACTCATTGCAGTCGCAGATGCCGTGCGGCCGGAAGCACGGGACATTGTTACTGCGCTTCACCGTGCAGGTATTGAACGTGTCGTGATGCTTACGGGCGATAACCGTGCGACCGCGGAGGCAATTGCCGAGCAGGTGGGAATCGACGAGGTCCGTGCGGAACTCTTGCCTGCCGACAAGGTCGCGGCCGTCGAGGATTTGGTGCGCTCGCACGGCTCGGTCGCCATGGTCGGCGACGGCGTCAACGACGCCCCGGCGATGGGTCGGGCGAATCTGGGTATCGCCATGGGCGCCATGGGCAGCGACGCCGCCATAGAAACGGCCGACGTGGCGCTTATGTCCGATGACCTTTCGAAGCTTCCCTGGCTCGTGAGCCATTCGCGAGCAACGCTCTCGATCATCCGCCAGAATGTGGCCTTTTCGATCGCCGTGAAGCTCGTGTTCACCGCGTTGACTGTCATCGGACTAGCGTCACTTTGGAGCGCAATCGCTGCGGACGTAGGGGCTTCGCTGCTCGTCGTACTGAACGGTTTGCGTCTCCTTAACCGTGGTCAGACGGGAATGCCGCCCAAGAAAGCGAGCAGGAGCGCATGAAGCGCAGCCATTGAAGGTGGCCGGCTATGCGCAGTAACCCTTCCGTCATTAGACCGTGTTGCAGGCCTCGGTGCCCTGACGCAATGGATAAACGAAGTGTCTCAGTTGAGGAGAATCGGTAGGTCGTGAAAGCTTTCGGCAAAAGACAGCGGTTCGTCGTGGCAGGTGGCGCGCTTATTGTCGCCCTTGCAGTGGATATGCTCACGAAATGGTTCATTCTGAACGTTGTTATGACGCCACCACGCGTCATCGAGGTCACACCCTTCTTCAATTTGGCATTGGGATTCAATCCCGGCATCAGCTTCGGGATGTTCCGAGACTTTTTCTTCGAGCGTCCTTTTGTCCTCGTCGGCATCAAGGCGGTAATCATAGTTGGCCTTCTGGTGTGGGCGATGCGAGCCGAGAGGCTCTTAGAGGTTCTAGCGCTCGGTCTGATTGCCGGCGGCGCTGCAGGCAACGTGGTGGATCGTGTATCGAGGGGCGCTGTAACTGACTTCTTGGATTTCCATGTCGGCGCTTGGCACTGGCCGGCCTTCAACACCGCTGACGCGGCTATCACAGTCGGCGTTGTCCTACTATTCACCAGCTCCGTCAGGGCCACAAAATCAAGAGCGACCCGGTCGAGTGCCACTTAGAGAATGGCGACCTCGTTGAAGCTTATCTCCTAGTCCGGAGGGGGGTGCGATGCTTCGTGCTTGCGGCCTCAGGTCATCACGAAGGGCGCGAAAGCAAATAGTCGAAGATGTTCAATGTCAGATGCGCAGACCGGCAACAAAAGGCGATCACCAAGCGCGCCGCTTTTAGTTCGAGTTGCCCGCACGAGCAGCAGCGGTTTTGGAGAACGAACGGTGGCTGATCGGGCAACCGGGAAACGCGCACTTCCATTTCTGAATCGTCGAAATCGCAACGGTGGCGACCATGCGGGCTCGCGGCCGTCCAGCGACTGGAGGCTGGCGGATTGGTGTCGAAGCCCGGGTCGTGCTCTCAGGCAGCGGATTATGAGCCGTAGAATCGGTCGATGTGCCCGAAAAGTCGATCTGGTCGTCATCGTACTCGAAGCGGGTTTATCGCTCGATGTAGTGCCGTTTGGGTGCCGCAAACGACCTAGCGCACACACTTGGTATTTCAAGCGACCTTTCGGCGGCCGCCGTCATCGTCGCGTGCCATACGCGGGGATAAATGTCGGCCTAATCAACGATCAGCTCTTCTTCCATGTCGCAAGCATGGGGCTGAGCATTGAGTTCAGGCGGCGCATGACCAGCAGTTTAAAACGTCATTTGGGGTAGTTGAGGGCCCCGACGTCCGCTCCCGCACTAGCATGTTGGAAGAAAGGAACGACCCCTATGCGAACGATGCTCATCGCCGCCGCCCTTCTGACCATAGCCGCCCTGCCCGCAAGGGCTGACCGGCCCGTGACCGAGGCGGAGCGCGCCAAGCTCGTCCCCGCTGTTGCGAACCAAGGATGCTCGGGCGGCAAGATGGAGTGGGACGAAGACGACAAGGAATTCGAGGTTGACGACGCGCGCTGCAACGACGGCAAGAAGTATGATCTCAAGTTCAATGCGGACTACACCTTCAAACGCAAAGAGCTGGACGATTGATGCCCTGTGGTTCCAAAGGCCAGAAGCGCCCAGGAGTTGCGGAGCTGCCGGCGTCAACACCCGAGCAGCGGCGCCCTCGCCGGCAGAGGGCCAGGCCATCGCACGAAAGGCCGCAAAGGCTAGGTGGAAGCCTTCTTCGCAGGCGGCTGGCCGAAAGGCAAAGTCGGCTGAGCGGGGAAGGAAAGAGCATCAATGTCGTTGCCGATCAGCCCCTCCGGGATTCCTTTCATGACGAAGTATGGCTGCATGTTTGGATCAAGGTACCGGAAGCGATATGCGCGGTCCGATCCGCGGCGGGCGAGAGTCAGTGCCAGCTGAGCTATCCGCTTGCTGCGCTAACTTTATGCAGACCGTTTAAAGTCGAGGTTGCCGAGGTTGGCCATACCATGCAGCTACGCAGCCTGTAGATCGCCGTCGGCAATGGCCTATAATATAGAGGCGGCATGGCGGTGTATGAAACAGTAGCCATCGACGACCAGTGCTTGGATTTCTATAGCGTTGCTTTGCGACAGTTCTGGCAATGGCCGCTTTTACTCACAGCATTCTGATGAGACGTTCGCAGTCCTGGTCCGCTCGAGATCCGCACAGGCCCGCCGCTCCCCATCGATACCGATGGAAAAATCACGACCTCGACGCCAGCCCGCTTCAAGCTCTTATCGCGTCATTGTCGGTTTTGTAGCGGCAGCGTAGCAAAGATGCATCAACCACGTACTGATCGGGTTAGATAGACCTCAAATGACGGAAGCGTGCATACAAGGCGTCGACACAGGATTCATGGCGCTGGGTTACGCCAAGGTCGCCGTTCTGGGCATTGTCCAAGGCGTCACGGAACTTTTGCCGATTTCGTCAACGGCGCACATGCGGATCGTCCCGGCGGCGCTCGGATGGCAGGATCCCGGGTCGGCGTTTTCCGCCGCCATGCAGCTTGCCGCACTCGTCGCGGTCATCAGCTATTTTCGCAAAGATGTAAGTCAGCTGGCTTCAAGCTCATTACGCGCCGTCTTGCGTCGCGATTTTCGCGATCGTCATCTCCACCTGACACTTTACATCATGCTCGCGACACTCCCCATTGGGCTGGCCGGCATGCTTCTGGCGCCGACGCTAAATACTTGCGGCTCATCTCTACGCACCCTGAGCGTCATCGGTTGGGCCTGCATCATCATGGCCGCGCTCCTTGCTTTGGCGGACATCTCAGCGCGCCATCGGCGAACGCTAGAGAATACTTCCCTCCTCGACGCCATGATCGTCGGCATCGCGCAGGTCGGCGCTCTGATCCCCGGGGTGTCTCGTTCCGGGTCCACGCTGACTGCCGCACTTGCGCTCGGATTGAAAAGAGGCGAGGCAGCGCGCTTTTCCTTTCTTCTCGGTTTGCCGGCGATCACCTTGGCTGGTTTCAAGGAATTATGGGAACTCTGCAAAATACATCTGCCCGTCGAAGGCTGGTCAATTTTGGTTGTCGGCCTCGTGGTGGGGTCGATCTCGGCTTTTGTCGCGATCTGGGGATTGATGCGGGTACTAGAGCGCTTTTCCATCTGGCCGTTTGTGGTTTATCGCGCCGCGCTCGGTATCACTTTGCTTGTAGTAGGGATATGAGCTGGTTGGCGTCGTGCGTCCTACGTCTACTAGCAGCCTGGAAAGACTCATTGCTCTTGCTGCGCAACGCGCGCCTTTGCGTTCGATGAATCTCTAAAGTTGTCTGATCCGCCGAGAACAGCTTGATCCTGTAGCAGTTACAGGATGTAACCTTCAGCCAAAGCAGGGGATGGCCGAAGGACACCCAATGATTACCTCCAGCTCGTGTCGCACCACGGTTCAGCGATGGGGACTGCCGTCGCTGCATGGCCAACACACGAAGGCCGATGCTTGCCGATGGAAACTCGCACCAGCTTGGCGGCCAACATGATAGGAGCCGGGCCCGGATTTTCGCACCTGCGGGCTAGTGGGGGTCGGCTATGGTTGTCGAATCTCTGATCCGTTGGGGGCCGCTCGTCGTGTTGCTGCTGTCGCTGGCAGCTCATCTTGGCCACACCTATGGGCTGAGGCACGCATCGAGCGTTTCCGCCGAACCAGCAGCTCCGGACAGTGCGGCGGTTTTCGTCCGTGAAGTTTATCGCCGCGCAGTCGGCGTACTGATCCCCTACTTCCTGTGCCGGGCGTTCTTCCCGCAATTGGAACAGGATTTTGGCCGTATCGATAAGGTTGCAACAGAAACGATCCGACTATGCGGACTTGGGCTCGCCCTACTAGGTGCTGTCTGGCTCATGGCGACGCAGATCCTGGTTGGCGAGCTTTGGGGCGGCATCTTAGGGACGGGCACGTTGCCCAAGCTCGCTAGCACTGCGCCTTTACGCGTCAGCCGAAATCCCGTTCTCCTCGGCTTGGTGGCGAAAGCGATCGGCCTGTTTCTGGCGTCATCGGCCGCAAAGAAGTTGATGGCGCTCACCGCCATCTGGCTAGGTGCCCAGCTCCAGATCCGCCTCAAGGAAGACGCCCTGCAGACGACCTACGGTTCCGACTATATAGATTATTGCAAGCGCGTGCGGCGATGGCTGTGAGAGGAGCCATCCAAGGCCTCTTGCCGATCGCTGCTTGGATCGACCGGCTGAGCGAATTGTTCGCGACAACCGTCTGCTGGGGGCTGCTGGCCAATGCGCTGCTGATCGCCGTTAACGCCATCAGCCGAAAGTTCTTTTCCGTCGCTTGGCCAACGGCTTTCGACATGCAGTGGCATTTCTTTTCAGCCGTCGTCCTGCTCATGGCGGCGGCCGCGCTTCGGCGCGACGAGCACGTTCGCATCGACGTCTTTGCCCACCGACTGGGCGAACGCGGGCTGGCCCGCCTAGACTTGGCCGGATGTCTTCTTGTGCTCCTGCCCGTCTGCCTTGCCATGGTTTGGTTCAGCGGCCAGCAATTCTTAATGGCATTCGTGTCGGGGGAGACGCGAGCCTCCCGAGAAAGCGTCAGCGCGCTCCCCGCATGGATCATCAAAGGCTTCATTCCCGTTGGATTCCTGTTGCTCGCACTGCAGGGCGCAGCCGAGGCCATCCGCTGCGCGGCCGCCCTCAAAGGGATTATCGTCCGTCCCATCCACCGTTCCCAGTTGATGCAGAAGGCGGACGATGATCGGTGAGATTCTGGCCCCCGTTATGTTTCTTTCGTTGGTGCTGGTTCTGCTCGCGGGATTCCCTGTCGCCTTCTCTCTCGCAGCCGTTGCCGGCGCCTTTGGCGTCATCGGCGTCCTTTCCGGATACTTCAACGCGAGCTTCCTGCTCGCCATGACGTTTCGCTTGCAGGGCACGTTCTTCAATGACAATTTGCTGGCAATTCCATTGCTGGTCTTCATGGGCATGATCTTGGAGCGAGCAGGGCTCGCCGAAGACATGTTCAAGGCATTGCACCGGCTGTTTGGCCGGTCACCCGGTGGTCTGGCCTATGCCGTCGTCATCGTCGGCGCAATCTTGTCCGCACTTACTGGTTTTGTGTCGGCCGCCGTCATCGCCCTCGGGCTCATTGCAATGCCGGCAATGCTGCGGGCGGGATATGACCATCGGCTCGCTGCCGGCGTCGTCGCGGCCGGCGGCACGTTGGCGCAAGTCATGCCGCCCAGCCTTGTGCTGATCGTCTTGGCCGAGCAACTCGAAGTCTCGTTGATTGAGATCTACCGGGGCGCACTACTGCCCGCGCTATTGTTGGTTGCACTCTACCTTGTTTTCATCTTCGTCTTTACCCGACGGCATCCGCATATCGCGCCGCCGGCGACGTTGAACACTGCTGATGTTATACGTCTTATCCTCTGGAAAGAGGCGGCCCTGGCAGCCGGTCTACCGGTTAGTCTGGTAGTCATGGTTTTGCTCTCAATCTACTTTGGCGTGGCTACTCCCAGCGAGGGCGGGGCGATCGGCGTCACCGGAGCGTTGCTCTTGGCTATCATCAAGGGGCGCCTCACCGTTCGGCGATTGCACGAAGCGATGATGGCAGCGGGCATCCTTTGCTCCTGCGTCATATTCCTTTTGTTTGGTGCTTCCTTCTTCACCCTCGTCTTCCGCGGCCTCGATGGTCACCTGTGGATCGAGGACCTGTTTGGGCATTTGCCTGCAGGGCAGGTAGGCTTTTTGATCGCGCTCAATATCGCGATCTTTTTGCTCGCGTTCTTTCTCGATTTCTTCGAGATCGCCTTCATCGTCCTGCCCCTCATCGGGCCCATTGCCAAGGCGATGGGGGTCGACATGGTGTGGTTGGCGGTCCTCCTCGCCGTCAACCTGCAGACCTCCTTCATGCACCCACCGTTCGGCATAGCACTCTACAATCTGCGTAGCGTAACGCCTCGTTCGGTAGCAACCTCCAGCATCTACTGGGGCTCAATTCCGTTCATACTGCTGCAGTTGTCGGTGGTTGCCTTGCTGATCGCTGTGCCGCAGCTCGTTGTCCAGTCGAAGCCGACCGCAATTGACGCAAGCAACATCAAGATCGAGCTGCCCCCTCCTGACGACCAGTGACGATGCAGAACGTTCCAGTGTTGCAGCTAGAGCATTATGACTTCTGAAGGAATCGAAGGGGATTCCCTTGGGCGGCGTGATCTGATTCAACCTTCTGGCTGGGCAGGAGGCCAGCCGGGATGGCGAAAGCTTATTCGTTGGATCTTCGAAAGCGGGTGGTCGAGGCGGTGGAACGCGATGGCCTGTCCTGTAACCAGGCGGCGGCGCGCTTCGAAGTAGCGATCAGCATGGCAATCGCCTGGGTTAACCGGTATCGGCGGACCGGGAGCCTGGCCCCCGGGAAGATCGGCGGACACCGGCCGAAGAAGCTGGTCGGGGCGTACCGTGCCTGGCTGCTGATGCGCTGCCGGGAGCGCGAGTTCACCTTGCAGGGGCTGGTTGGCGAGCTCGCTGCTCGTGGCCTCAGCGTGGACTATCGCGTGGTCTGGATATTCGTCCACGAAGAGAAGCTGAGTTACAAAAAAAGACGCTGGTCGCCAGCGAGCGGGATCGTCCCGACGTAGCGCACCGGCGCCGGCAATGGCGGGCGCATCAGGATCGCATCGATCCGACGCGCCTGGTCTTCATCGATGAGACCTGGACCAAGACCAATATGGCGCCGCTGCGCGGCTGGGCTCCACGGGGCCAGCGCCTGCTCGCCAAGGTCCCTCATGGCCGCTGGACGACAATGACCTTCCTCGCGGCCCTTCGTCATGACCGCGTCGACGCACCATGGTTCATCGAGGGGCCGATCAACGGCGAAAGCTTCCGTCTCTACATCGACAAGGTTCTGGTCCCGACGCTTCGCCCTGGCGACATCGTCGTCATGGACAACCTCGGCTCCCATCGCAGCAGCGCCGTCCGCAGCGCACTCAGAGCGGCCGGAGCCAAGCTCTTCTTCTTGCCCAAGTACTCGCCGGACCTGAACCCGATCGAGATGCTCTTCTCCAAGCTCAAGCATGGTCTGTGCAAAGCCGCGAAGCGTACTCAGGACGCCGTCTATGACGCTATCGCCGACCTGCTACCGACCGTCAGACCCGCTGAATGCCAAAACTACTTCGCTAAAGCTGGATACGCGCGAACTTAGAGTCATAACGCTCTAGTACCGGAAGGTCTGTCAGGAGTGGGGCAGCGGGCGACATAAGAGCTAGTGCCGCCAGCCCGGAGAAATATCTATTCGTGGGTGCTCACCTCGCTGAAAGATTTTAGCAGTTATCCGAGCAGGCAGAGATGTGTAACCACCCGGGAGGACCATGAGCAAGCATGTTATGGGACTGATCTGGGACGCTTGGCGCACGCGACAGACGGTGCGATCGCGCAATGCCAGCGCGACCGCCTAGCCGAGATGGTGGCATTCGTGCGACTACCTCAGGGACCACAGGGACGCCCGGATCTTCGTTCTGGACGACGCAAGCATGGCCGTGGTGAGCGCGATGGCCTTCCGCACACTGCAAGCCTGGCTGAGATTCGGAGACCTCGTCAGAATATTCGGCAGTGGCGGGCGGATGGCCATGAGGTTTCCGCCCGGCAGCCATTCCACCACGAGCTGCACGGCGGCGCACGTTCTTAAATCCGCGTCATGGCGAAAGCGGACACTGACGCTTCTTTTCACGCGCCTCTCTCAGAGATGGTCCGCCAACTCGATGCGTTTCGTCCCGCGTTTGCTCGCGCCGTATACCAGCATCGCCAAACTCGTGGCGAGCGAACAGGACGGCGACCGACTGAACATTCGTCCGGTGCTACCCAACCCATGTCCGCCTTGGGCGCGAATGGCATGAATTTTTCGCCTACGTGATTCAGCTCGACTCATGGATTACGACCTTCGCAGCAGGCTTCTGGCGAGGTACCCGCAAGCTTACCCGATCAAGTATCTGGTGGAATCAACGAGTTCTCATACGGCATTAACCCGGAGGTCTGTGCGGTCATCGTCTACAAGTCTTATCTTGCGAGGGGTCGATCGAATTTTTTGCGCCAAAATCAGGATTGGGAAAGACCCAAGAGCACGCTGGTAATCCGGCGTGGGCTCCCGTTGCCTCGTGACGTCACTGGAAGACGCGGTCCGAGGAGCGGTTCTTCGTCTTAAGGCACACGCTATCGCCGAGTTTCCTTTCGGTCGGCCGACAGTCGGCGTTGGTTGTATCGGAATCCGATCAGCAGCAGCGCCGCTGTGGCGACTTGGGCGGCAATGCCCTGGATGGTGGGGTAGACACCAAGGACTTCTATGCGGAGAAACCCGGCCAATTGGTTGACAGGCAGCCAACCAGCTTCCTGCAACGCCGACACGCCCTTGCCCATCAAGACGACGCATAGAATGGCGATCAAGGCCGAGCTGTAAGCGAGAAATTTGCCAACCGGCAACGCTCGGCCGTAGCGCAGCAATGCCCAGGCGGTGACCGCCAACGCGACAACGGCCGCACCTGCGCCGGCGAGGATCGCGCCAGCATTCTTTTCGTTCCAAATGGCGATGTAGAACAGGATCGTCTCGAATACTTCGCGATACACCACTAGAAATGCCAGCCCAAACAGACCCCAGGCGGACTGTCGCGAAACCGCATGGCCGAGCTTGTCTCGTATGTAGCGCTGCCATACGTCGGCCTGGCTCTTGCCGTGCATCCAGATCCCGACCCACAGAAGAATGATCGCCGCCAGCAGCGATCCGAAGCCTTCGGTAAGTTCGCGGTCGGCACCGCTCATGGAGATTAGGTAGGTGGCTGCAGCCCATGTTGCGGCCCCCGCCGCTAACGCCGCGAGCCAGCCGCCGTGGACATAGGCCTCTACATCCTGTCGGCCTGCCTTCCTTAGCAGTGTCAGCATAACCACCACGATCAGCAGTGCTTCCAGCGCCTCCCGCAGCAGGATCGTAAATGCGCCGAGAAAGCTAGCCGATGGCGTCGCTTGGTGAGGATCGAGTGCGACTTCGGCGTTGCTCAACAGGTCGCCCAGGGTGTTGACTTGGCCTCGCACGTCCTCCAGTGGTGCTCCCCGCTTGAGCGCGGCTCTCAGTTCGGCCATTGCGCCTTCAATTTGTGCCTTCAGATCATCATTATGGATCCTCAGCAACGGCTCGACAGGTTCGACCCCGTCGAGATAAGCCGACAAGGCGAGATCAGCTGCAGCGCGTCCATCTCCTCTTTCGTAGGCGGATACCGCCTCGCCCAGCCGCTTCCGGGCGATGGCTAGTGGAAATCCTGTCTGTTGGACAACAGCGTTCGGATTTCGCCTCAGATAGGCAACGATTTTGCCAGCCTTGCTTTCGCCGAGACTGCCGCTGAACATTGCCGGCCTTTCGCCGATTAGGTTCGCAAAGGTTATTTGCCGACGCAGGTCGGCGTCGACCTTCCACAACCGCTCGCCTTCGGCGGCATCGTTGGCCGGATAGGCGAGCGATCCCACGTAAAGAGCAAGGTCCCATCGATCCTGCGATGGCAGATGGGCAAAGCTTGCCATGCTGGTGCCGTCGAGGCCCTGCTCGATGACCTGATAGAGCGCAAAAATGCTACGTTCGCTGGCCCGATCCTTGTCGGTAAAGGCAATCGGAGGCGGGTTCAAACCTGCAGCGGCGGGACCCTTGCCGTCGCCGTTGGCGCCGTGGCAACTCGAACAGTTTTCGGCATAGAGTGATCGCCCGCGCTGGAAGTCGGGTATTGCACTCGGTGCCAGCGGTACCGGATACGCTTTGATGAGATCGGCGGCGAGCGATCGCGCTAGCTTTGCGACAAGGTCGGGCACCGCCTTCTGTCCAATTGCGGCCTGCAGCTCGACGGCCTTTTGCTGAAGATGCGTCTTATCGTCGGTCGGCGGCAGAGCATCGAGCTTCTCCTTCATAGAGCCGACGAATTCAACCATCTCCGCGTATTCATTTACGCTAACAACCGTGCCATCCCATACGGCTTCTCTGTAGTCGATCGCCATGTAGTCGAGCAGGCGCCAGATGGTGAGCGCTGGCGCCGTATCGGCACGGGCGACGACGGTCAGCGCCAGATTTATCGTGAGCAAGAAGGAAATCGTCAGGGTGCGAATAGCCATGCAAACCAGTGTGCGCTAACGCGACTTATTTGCATACTCTTAGCATGCAGCCCGATGGCCGTCGAGAACCCGTGAGCGATGCTACCTGCATCGGCTGCATGAAAGAAAGCATTGCGGTCGGCTTTTCTCCAGATCGCTCAAGTGAGAATTCACTAAAGGTGCAGTTCGATAGTTGGCTCATCGTTTGGATCGGTGTTCGTTTCTGAAGTAGTCTAATAGTCGTCGCACCCTCATTCGACAGGTCGAGACCATGCGACCATATCGGCACCAAATTGCTCCGCCCGTCAGAAAATTTTCTACTCCAGCCGCTAGGGGTGAATTCAACGATCGCTCATAAGCCAGAGCGTTCAGGAAGTAGGGCGGGGGTGTACCTTACCCTCACCCTCTACCAGACGGGGGCAGGCGACGAACGATGAACATTGGAGAGAGAAGAGAGGCGATGAGCATCAAAATGGCGACCACCACGCTGGCCGTGGTCTCGGCACTTCTTTGGGCGGGGGCTGCGCGCGCGGCGGACTTCGTCGACACCATCGCGACGATGCCGAACCTCACAACTTTCTCTGCGGCTCTCAAGGCGGCAGGCATGGGCGACACTCTCAAAGGCAAAGGGCCGTTCACCGTTTTTGCGCCGACCGACGACGCGTTCAAGCGTCTCACGGCGGATTCGATGACGAACCTCATGAAGCCCGAGAACAAGGATCAGCTTGTCAGGCTGCTGACCTTCCACGTCTTGGCGGGCAAGGTCACTGAGAACGACATGAAAGGTAAGATGTACAAGGCCAAGACGTTGAACGGTAAGGAGATCGAAGTCGATGCTGACGACCCGGGCGAAGGTATCCGGATCAACAAGGCCAATATAACCAAGGGCGACGTTGCCGCTGACAATGGCGTCGTTCATCTTATCAATCGCGTTCTGTTGCCGTAACTCAACGATTGCTCTGCTTCAATATCGAGTCCGCTTGTAGACAGGCCGCGGCCTGGTACTGAAACACCTCAAGGACGACCGTGATGAACACAACCACCGCGCTGCTCGCTGCATTGCTACACCGACCGACGTACCTATCTCATTGAGTTGCGGGCCCACGAGCGACCTTATATGCCCTCGGTCGCCTGGTTCTATCCGGAGAGCCGAGGCAAGA
>LSKJ01000267.1 GCA_001557035.1 Rhodospirillaceae bacterium CCH5-H10
GTCGGTACCTTCGTGGCGCTACGCATCCAGATGACGGCCCTGCCGCAGCTCGTCGCGGCCTTCCATTCGCTTGTGGGTCTTGCCGCGGTGTTCGTGGCGGCCGCGGCCTTCATCTCGCCGGAAGCCTTCGGCCTCGGCGTCCCCGGCAAGATCAAGGTCCAGAGCCTGATCGAGATGGGCCTGGGCACCGTGATCGGCGCCATCACCTTCACAGGCTCGGTCGTGGCGTTCGCCAAGCTCCAGGGCCTGGTCTCGGGCTCGCCGCTGATCTTCAAGGGCCAGCATCCGCTGAACGCGCTGCTCGGCATTGCTCTGGTCGTGCTGCTGGTCTGGTTCGCGATGCGCGGCCACACCTCGACCTTCGTCCTGCTGGTGGTGCTGTCGCTGGCCCTTGGTTTCCTGCTGATCCTGCCGATCGGCGGCGCCGACATGCCGGTCGTGGTGTCGATGCTCAATTCCTATTCGGGATGGGCGGCGGCCGGCATCGGCTTCACCCTGGGCAACACCGCGCTGATCGTGACCGGCGCGCTGGTCGGCTCCTCGGGCGCGATCCTGAGCTACATCATGTGCAAGGGCATGAACCGCTCGATCTTCAACGTGATCCTGGGCGGTTTCGGCACCGACAGCGCGGCGGCCGGCGGCCCGGCCGTCAAGAACGACAAGCCGGTCAAGGCCGGCTCCGCCGAGGACGCGGCCTTCCTGATGAAGAACGCCCAGTCGGTCATCATCGTGCCGGGCTACGGCATGGCGGTGGCGCAGGCCCAGCACACGCTGCGCGAGATGGCCGACCTCCTGAAGAAGGAGGGCGTCCAGGTCCGCTACGCCATCCATCCGGTGGCGGGCCGCATGCCCGGGCACATGAACGTGCTGCTGGCCGAAGCCAACGTGCCCTACGACGAGGTCTTCGAACTCGACGACATCAACCGCGACTTCGCCTCGACCGACGTGGCCTTCGTGATCGGCGCCAACGACGTGACCAACCCGGCCGCCAAGACCGACCCCAAGAGCGCGATCTACGGCATGCCGATCCTCGACGTGGAGAAGGCGCAGACCGTGCTGTTCGTGAAGCGCGGCATGGCTTCCGGCTATGCCGGCGTCGACAACGAGCTGTTCTTCCGCGACAACACGATGATGCTCTTCGCCGACGCCAAGGTGATGTGCGAGAACATCGTGAAGTCGCTCGAGGGCTCGTCGCACTGAGCCGGATCGTAGCCATTGGCCTGTTCGCAGCGCTGTTCGCTGTCGGCGCGAACGCCCAGTCTGTCGAGCGGCCAAAGGCAACGTGCAACGGCGCGTTCGTTGGCGGCGCGGAAGGCATCATTGAGGGGTGTACTGCATACATTGCGGAGAACCCGCAACGAACATCCAACCTCGCGAGAGCATACACCTGGCGCGGGATAGCTTATAAGGACTTGGGGGAATCGGATCGGGCGATCGAAGATCTGAGCCAGGCCATCGGTATTGAGCCAAGCGTCAGCGCGTTTACCGCCCGGGGGAATGCCTACTTTAGGAAAGGCGACTACGAAAGGGCCCTGTCTGACTACGAAAGCGCCCTGTCGATCAAGCGGGAAGCGCCTCCCTTGATGCGTATGATCGATGTCTTCCGGAGGCGGGAGCAATATGATCTGGCGCTGCAAGCCATCGAAGAAGTCATGGAACTCTGGTCTCGGGAAGACCCAGTTTTTCATCTGATCCGAGGCCATGTTCACAGAGACATCGGTCAGTTCGAGAAATCGCTTCAGGACTTCGAAAAGGCTATCGAACTGGCGCCGAGGTTCGAATCCTTTCGCTCTGACAGATGCGTCGCCCTTGCCCTGCTTGGGAAAGCGGAGGAGGGGCTTCCCGATTGCGATCGGGCAATCGACAAGGGGCCTCCAACCGCGGCTAACTTTCTCAATCGTGGCGCTGTCTATCTCCGGCTGAATCGACCGGACGAGGCCGCAGCCGACTTCGAGCGCGCCTTCGTTGTCGCCCCTGAAGATCCCGAAGCGCTGTATGCCCGCGGCGTCGGCCGGCGTCTCAAAGGCGACACTGCCGGCGGTGACGCGGATATGGCCTCGGCGAAAGGCCTCGCGCCCAAGGTTGGGCGCCGTCTGGAAACGATGGGCATCAAGTGAAGTCCAGCTATCGCTCCGTCATCTTCGACATCGGGGGCGCGGTCGATCTGGAGTTCGCGTGGGAGATGGCGCTCGACGGCGCCATCGCCTCTGCCTGCGGGATGGAAAGCATCCGCGTCGATCCCGGAATGGTCGAGGAGGCGTCCGAGCAGGCGGTGACCGCCTTCGCACCCGATGTCACGCTTCACATGATCGAGACGCTGTGCGGCGGCGAGCCAGCGACCATTGTGCGTGTGGTGCGGCGGGTCGAGGCGATGACGGGGCAGCTCGATGCCTTCCAACTCCGGCCTGGCATCGAGGACCTGCTGAAACGCGTCAAGGCACGCGGACTCGTACTCGGAGCACGCGAGCCGCGCTGGGAGCGGCTGGAGCGGGCAGGGCTGGCGGCGCTGTTCGTCCGGGACCTCGCCGTGGCACCGACCGAGTGCATCCTGGTCGGCGACCGGATCGATGCCGACATCGCGCCCGCCAAGGCCGCCGGCATGGCGACCATCCAGTTCCGCTCCGGCCGCTGGCGTCGGCAGCGCCCGCGCTCGGAGGCCGAGACGCCCGATGCCGTGGTGACGGACGTCGCCGAGCTGGAAGCGGCAATCGCGGCGTTCGTGACTTGAGTGAAACGCCAGCTACCCTCTGGCTCACCGTGGCGAGAATTCGGAGGCGGCATGTCTTCCAAGACTGATACGGATGACATGGCTTTTCGCGCATCGAATTCGACGGCTGAGTTGAGACAAGCGGTGGCGAAAGCTCTTGCGGATCCGGCGCCAAGCATTCCCGCCCGAGAAGTCTTCCGTCGGTTGCGTGAGCTTCATGCAGCGGCATTCGCGACTGATGCGTCGAGCCGAAAATGATCTCGCGATAAGGCGCTCATCTGAGCGGATGCAGAAGGACCCAGGTAGCCACGGCATGAACCCAACTGGCGTGGCGCGCTCCATTGCCGCTCCATTGCCGCTCTGTTGCCCGGCCAAACAAAAACCCCCGGGGATGCCGGGGGTTGTCGTCTCGTGCGAGAGGAGAGGACTAGTAGCCCTCGCGCTCCATGCGCTTGCGCATCAGCTTGCGCGTACGGCGGATGGCCTCGGCGCGCTCACGGGCGCGGCGCTCGGAGGGCTTCTCGTAGTTACGGCGGAGCTTCATCTCGCGGAAGATGCCCTCGCGCTGCATCTTCTTCTTCAGGACGCGCAGCGCCTGATCGACGTTGTTTTCACGAACGAGAACCTGCACTTCGATCGCTTCCTTCCAATGCGGCTTGGCCCACGAATGTCCCGGGGCCGGAATTCCAGAGGCGGCGTAGGTATCACAGGGCGATACCCTTGGGAACCCCCCCATTGGGGCCTATATTCCACCCCATGGATGAGCAGAAAACCCCCGATTTTGCGGAAATTGACCCGGATGCCAGCCTGAGGGACCGGCTGGCCGACGCTGCTGCCTCCGAGGCGAGCTTCGACGGCTGGACGCGGGCGGCCCTGGCCAGCGCCGCGCGAGGGCTCGATCTGCCGGCGGGCGAGGGCGAGCGGCTCTTCCCCGGCGGTCCCCTGCAGGTGCTGACCTACCTCAGCCAGCGCTCCGACCGGCGCACCGTCGAGGACATGGAGAAGGAGGGCGTCATCGCCCTCAAGATCCGCGATCGCATCAAGGCCGCCGTCCGCATCCGGCTGGAACGCCATGCCGGACAGCGCGAATCGGCCCGGCGAGCGCTTTCCCTGCTGTCGCTGCCGTTCAATGCCCCGCTGGCGCTGAAGCTGCTCTACGGCACCGTGGATGCCATGTGGTACGCCGCCGGCGACACCAGCACCGACTTCAATTTCTACACCAAGCGCGCCACCTTGGCCGGCGTCTATTCCTCGACGCTGCTCTACTGGCTGAACGACCGCTCGGCCGACTCAGAGGCCACCTGGGCCTTCCTCGACCGCCGCATCGACGACGTGATGCGGATCGAGAAGCTGAAGGGGCAGGTCAGGTCGTGGACGAACCCGAAGCGGGCGGCAGCACGCCCGGCAGCACGTAGGTGACATGTCCCATCTTGCGGCCGGGGCGGGCTTCAGCCTTGCCGTAGAGGTGCAGCCGGGCCGTCGGTTCGGCAAGGTAGCGGGGCCAGTCGTTGGCCTCGTCGCCGATCAGGTTCTCCATCCGTGACGGCGCGAGCACGTCGACCGGCCCGAGCGGCAGGCCGCAGATGGCGCGCACCAGCTGCTCGAACTGGCTGGTGGCGCAGGCGTCCATCGTCCAGTGACCGGAATTGTGCGGCCGCGGTGCCATCTCGTTGGCGAGCACGCGCCCGTCCTTCGTGACGAACATTTCCAGCGCCACGAGACCCACGAGATCGAGGCCCTGCGCCAGTTCGATGCCGAAGCGCTCGGCCGTGGCCAGCGTGGCCGCCGGCAGCCCCGAGGGCACGGTCGTGGTGCGCAGGATGCCGTCGCGATGGCCGTTGATGCCGATCGGAAAGCAGCGCGTGGCGCCGTCCATCCCTCGGGCGACGATGGCTGAGACCTCGCACTCGAAGTCGACCATCGCCTCGAGGATGCACTCCCGGCGGCCGAGTTTCTCCCAGGCGGCGATGAGGCCCGCCCGGTCCGTCACGCGCGCCTGGCCCTTGCCGTCGTACCCCTCGGTGCAGGTCTTCAGGATGCCCGGCAGGGCGGTGGCGGCGGCGATGTCAGCCTCGCATCGGATGGGCTGGTAGTCGGCCGTGCCAATGCCGAGCTTGCGCAGGAAATCCTTCTCGCGGAGCCGATGCTGGGCGAAGTGGATGGGCTTCACGCCGGGGCGGACCGGCTTCAGCTTCTCGCACTCCAGCACGGCGCCTTCGGGGACGTTCTCGAACTCGTAGGTGACGACGTCGACCTGGGCGGCGAAGCGGGCCAGTGCCTCGGCGTCGTCATAGGCGCCGCGGACGTGCCCGGCACAGACCTGCGCGGCGATCGGATTTTCGTCGGGGGCGTAAACGACGCACGGATAGCCCAGCCGCGCGGCGGCCAGGGCCGTCATGCGGCCCAACTGGCCGCCGCCCAGGATACCGATGGTCGATCCCGGCGGCAGAGGGTGCGGCGCCGGCATCAGCGGTGAGACGGAGCGTCGTCAGACGGGATCTTGGCGACCGCTGCTGTCTGTCGGGCACGCCAGGCCTCGACGGCGGCCATGATCTTGGCATTGCCAAGGCCGACGATGGAGGCGGCGAGGAGGGCGGCATTTATGGATCCAGCACGGCCGATGGCCAGCGTCCCGACGGGAATGCCCGCCGGCATCTGGACGATGGAAAGAAGACTGTCCTGCCCCTTCAGGGCGGCGCTTTCGACCGGAACGCCCAGGACGGGAAGTGGTGTCATGGCAGCGGTCATGCCGGGGAGATGGGCCGCGCCGCCCGCGCCCGCGATGATAACCTGCAGGCCGCGCCCCTTGGCGCCGGACGCATAGTCCATCATGCGCTTGGGCGTGCGGTGGGCCGAAATGATGCGCGCCTCGAACGGGACGCCCAGCGCCTCCAGGGTCTCGGCGGCGTGGCGCATGGTCGACCAGTCGGACTGGCTGCCCATGATGAGACCGACCACCGGCTTCGCGGCCGGGCGGCGTGTGCTGGTTTTCTTGGCCATGGCTCTTCTCAGGCGATGATATCGGGAATGAGCTGGCTTTCCAGCCGCAGGATCTGGTCCTTGAGCCCGAGCTTGCGCTTCTTGAGACGCTGCAGCTGGAGCTGGTCGAAGGGCGGCTTCTCGATCAGGCGATCGATCACCTCGTCGAGGTCGCGATGCTCGCTCTTCAGGCCCTCGAGCTTGGCCTTGATGGTCTCGGCGTCCGGCGGGTCCGACGACGTCAGGTCATTCATGCGGGGCGCACTCGTCCAGGCAGGCTAGCCACGTCGCTCCCGGCCGTGTACCCCGTAGCCCGCCCAAAGGGAAGCGCCCAGAGGCCAAGCACTCAAAGCCCAAGCAATCGTGTCGGACTTTCTCCCCCATCCGTTCTGGAATTTCTCGCTCGAGCTCTATGCCGGCGAGGGCGTGGCCGAGGCCTGCCTCGACCTGCAGGAGCGCCGCGGCTGCGACGTCAACGTCCTGCTGTTCTGCTGCTGGCTGGGCGCCTCGGGACGGCCGACCCTGACGGCGGAGCGTCTGCGCACGATCCTTGCCGCCAGCGACGCCTGGCAGACCGAGGTCGTGAAGCCGCTGCGCGAGATGCGTCGCCGCCTCAAGGACCGGAGCTGGCCGGGCGCGTTGCCCGAAACCGTGGATGCCGTACGCCGTCGTGTCGCCGACGCGGAGCTGGCTGCCGAGCATGCCGAGCAGCTGAAGCTCGCCGGGCTGCACACACCGCCCGCCGATCGCGATCGTTCGGCCGAGAAGCGCCTGCGGGCGGCCGTCGGCAACCTCGGCGTCTACGCCGTGTGCCTGGGTGTCGTGCCGGACGAGGCGGATCGCCGGTCCGTTGCGGCGTTGATACGCGCCACGTTTCCCGCCTTTGCAGCGGTGGAAGTCTCGGAGGCCGTCGGACTGGCTGCTTGAACGAATGGTTCAATGCTGCTGACGGTTTATTCACATTCTTCGCATGTCCGTGCGTTTCCGGGTTGATTCGACGTGACTCGAACCAATGTCAGAGTCAGACTTCTGCTGTCCCCGCAAACAAACTCGGAGGTATCCGACTATGAGCACCGTGGACCACATCGAAGCACTGAAGAACAAGCACTCCGTTCTCGAGCAGGCGATTCACCAGGAAAATACGAGGCCGCATCCCGACGATGATGCGATCTGCAGCCTCAAGAAGCGGAAGCTGATGATCAAGGACGAGATTGTCCGTCTCAGCGAGCCCGACACGTCGCACTGACGTCCATCGTCATCCGGAAGTTCAGGCGAGGCCCGCCCAGCGGGCCAGCGCCACAGCGCCGACGCCACCGAATAGGCCGGGAGTGAACCCTCCGACCTTGCGGGTCATCACGGCCGCGACCACCGCGCCCACGATGAACGCGCCGCCCGTCTGCGCGAGCGGCACGATCGCGGCGGAGACGAGCACGGCGCCGGGGGCGTGATCGAGAAGGGCGGTCACGAAGCGATGGCGGCCGAGCCAGCGCATGGCGATGAAGCCGCCACCCTTCGCGGCCATCGCCGCGAGTGCCATCACCAGAATGGCGACGAGATTCTCAGGACTGGCGGACATCTTCGCCTTTCCTCAGATCCCGGATGGCGCCGA
>LSKJ01000027.1 GCA_001557035.1 Rhodospirillaceae bacterium CCH5-H10
GGATCGGTGGCTGCGGGGGCGGCGCCTCCATCGAGACCTCGATCACGTCCTCGAACGGTTCGACGTGGCGCAGCGGCGAGATCCAGTACAGCGCCAGGCCCACCCCGACATGCAACAACGCCGTCAGCGCCAGGGCTGCCGGCGGCATGTGCTCGAATCGCGAGTAGGTGAGGCTTACGTCGTGGGCCACGGTGACCCCGTTCTACGAGGCGGCCATGCCGACCGCTAGTTGATCGGCTCGGACTTATAGACGCCCCACATGCCGCTGCGCTCGATCCAGCCGCTGACGCCGGAGACCTTCACACGGCACCAGTCGCCGGCGCAGGAGCGGATCTCGCCCAAGACCTCCGGCTCGAGCTTGGCCACGACTTCGGCGGACGAGGCCGGCGTCTTGTAGAGGCTGGTCGTCTTCGCAGAGATGATGAACGAGCGCTTGCCGCTCAGCAGGCTCTGGTGCACCCAGCCACTGGCGCCCTGCCAGTCGCGAATTTTACGCCAGTTCTCGTACTCGGCGACGATTTCCACCGGCATTGCCTTGCGCTTGAACATCCAGTCGATGGGGTAACGGGCGCCCGGCCCGGTCCTGACATTGACCTCGTCCGAGCGAAGCGACGCGAAGCGCGGGATCGGCAGGCCGGAGCCTTTGCGCTGGACGGTCGGCTTGTCGGGCGCGGCGAGGGCTGCTTTTCCGGCCGCCTGGGGCAATGAAAACGCCGCCAAAGCAACGGAGAAGCTGCAAACCAGGGCCAACGATCGAATTCCCATCGGCCGTTATATACCTGAAATCTTCATATTCAGCGACAAGTCTTTGAAATGGCGCGACTTTCCGGCACGCGCTTCCGTGGACCCGTTTGCTGGACAAAACGCGCGCGGACTTGGTAATCGGGCTTTGTCACTGTCTCGAGCCAGCGCCGGTCCCATTTTCACATGCCGTCCACACCGAAGAAAAAACCGCTGGTGATCGTCACCCGAAAGCTTCCCGACGCGATCGAGACGCGTCTCATGGAGCTGTTCGACACCCGCCTCAACGCCGACGACAAGCCGATGACCGGCCCGCAGCTCGTCGAGGCGGTGAAAGCCGCCGACGTGCTGGTGCCGACCGTCACCGACCGGATCGACAGCCGCTTGCTGTCGCAGGCCGGGCCGAAGCTGAAGCTGATCGCCTCTTTCGGCACCGGCGTCGACCATATCGACCTGGATACGGCCCGCCAGCGCGGCATCACCGTCACCAACACGCCGGGCGTGCTCACCGAGGACACCGCCGACATGTCGATGGCGCTGGTGCTGGCGACGGCGCGGCGCATGGGCGAGGGCGAGCGGCTGGTGCGCAGCGGCAAGTGGTCCGGCTGGAGCCCGACCTCGATGCTGGGCGCGCGGCTGCAGGGCAAGCGCATGGGCATCGTCGGCATGGGCCGCATCGGGCAGGCGCTGGCGCGTCGCGCGCGCGGCTTCGGCCTCGCCATCCACTATCACAACCGCAAGCGCGTCCACGGCGACATCGAGCGCGAGCTCGAGGCGACCTACTGGGAAAGCCTCGACCAGATGCTGGCGCGCATGGACATCGTGTCGGTCAACTGCCCGCACACGCCCGCGACCTTCCATCTCCTGTCGGCGCGCCGCCTCAAGCTGATGAAGCCGTCGGCCATTCTCGTGAACACCGCGCGCGGCGAGGTGATCGACGAGAACGCGATGGTGCGCATGCTGAAGGCAGGCGAGATGGCCGGCGCCGGCCTCGACGTCTACGAGAACGAGCCGCAGGTGAACCCGAAGCTGCTCGAACTCGATCGCGTCGTGCTGCTGCCGCACATGGGCTCGGCTACGCTCGAAGGCCGCATCGAGATGGGTGAGAAGGTCCTGATCAACATCAAGACCTTCGCCGACGGCCACAAGCCGCCGGATCGCGTTCTTGCTACTATGTTTTAGGCGCGCTGCGCGCGCCGGCGGGCGGCAGCCGCTGCAGCGGAGCGAAGCGCCGAGAGCCCGCACGGTCCCAATTGCGCACCACTATCTTTTCTGCCCGGTGCGGGCTCTCGCGCCTCAGAAGGCGCTGCCGCCCGCCAGCGCGTATGAACGCGCTATAGGTCGCCTTCGACCATCTCTCTCGCGCGATTGTCGATCAGCACGTCGCGCGTGGCGCGGCCGACCTGGGCGCCGATCAGGATGGTGAGCGAGGTCCAGTACATCCAGACCATGATGGCGGCGAAGCCTGCCGTGGCGCCGAACGCCGAGGTGAGCTGCGTCACCTCGAAGTAGAAGACCAGCGCGCGGTTGCCGGCGGCGAACAGCAGCGCGTTCACCGCGCCGCCGATCAGCGCGTAGCGCCAGGGGACGCCACCGGTCGGCAGCCACTTGTAGATCAGGGTGAAGAAGCCGGAGAGCAGCCCGTAGTGGACCGAGGTCGAGATCGCCGGGCCGATCCAGACGCCGAGCACCGGAAATCTTTCGAGCACACCCGCATAGGCCGAGATCAGCACGCTCGCCAGGATGACGGCGATCAGCAGCACGCCCAGCACGATCATCAGCAGGATGGCCAGCATCCGCGACTTCAGGCTGGCCAGCACCGGGTGCACCACCGGGCTCTTGCGGTCGCGCCAGATCGCGTCGATGCCATCGTCGAGTTCGACGAAGACGCGCGTGCCCGTGTAGAGCAGCACGGCCGCGCCGGCGAGGGCGGCGATGCCGCCGCCGCGGAACAGGTCCTCCGAGGCGAAGCGCCGGATGGTCCGCAGCTGGTCCTGCGCCACGATGGTACCGAGCGCGTCGAAGATCGCCTCCTGCGCCATGAACCGGCCGACGAACGGCTCGGCGATGGCGATGGTGAAGATCATGATCGGGCCCAGCGCGAACATCGTATAGAACGCCATCGCCGCGGCCGAGGTCGACAGCCGGTTCGTGAAATAGCCGTAGCCGGCCTCGTAGGCGATACGCCAGAGCGTCTGGATCATGGGTCAGCGAAGATGAGCGATGGCGTTTGCATAATACGCGAGGACCGGCCGCTCGGTTGCCACGACCGAGAAGAGTCCGTCACCGCTCTCTTCTACCAGATGGCGCAACGACAGCATGCGCAGGCCGACATGGAAGGCATAGTCGCGGTCGCCCCGCGGCAGGTAGAGCCTGGCGCCGCGTCCTTCGAAATGTGAAATCAGCTCGGACGCCCTGACCTTGAGTTCGAGCTCGTCGAGCGGCCGTTCGGCTTCGAGCAGCACCGTGGCGATCAGCGACACCGGCAGGACGGGCACGAGCCGGGCGATCTCCCCCATCACATCGTTGGCCAGCCGACCGATCACCTCGAAGCGCTGGTCCTTGTCGAGGGCGCGCAGGTCGCCGCCATTTGCACCGCCATGTGCCGCCAGCCAGTCCCGCGCCGAGATCGGTGCGCCGAAATTCACGCAGGCATAGCCGAAGCGGAACCATTGGCCGCGCAGCATCAGGCCGACCTGGCTCGTCCAGAAGGAAAGGGCGGTGCGCGTGGCGTACCAGACACCGCGCCGGGGCGCTTCCCGGTCGAGCGAGCGCAACAGGGTGCGGTCCTCCAGAACGCGGTCGTAGTTCAGCGCCACGGGCACGAACACGATGTCGTGCGTGCCCGTGGGATCGAACGACTTCAGCATGTAGTCGAACAGGCCGAGCTTGGGTTCGCGCAGGCGGCCGTCGCGCGACAGGCCGCCCTCCGGATACATCGCCTGCGCGACGCCGGCCTCGGTCGCCATGTGGACGTAGCGTTCGAGCACGCGCCGGTAGATCGGACTGTCGGAGTTGCGGCGCACGAAATAGGCGCCCATCGAACGGATGAGCTGCTGCAGCGGCCAGATGCGCGCCCATTCGCCGACGGCGTACGACAGCGCGGTGCGTTCGGCCGCGAGGAAGGCCACCAGCACGTAGTCCATGTTGCTGCGGTGGTTCATCACGAACACCACGGTCGTGTCGGGCGAGACGCCGGCCAGCGTGCGTTCGTCGGCGTAACCCAGGCGCACGCGATACAGGAAGCGCGCGACGGCACGGGCGATCGAGTAACCCACGCGGAAATAGACGTAGGCGTTGAAGGTCGGCACGATCTCGCGCGCGTAGCGATGGACTTCCGTCATCGCGACCTCGCGCGGCACGTTGTGGGTGCGCGCATGCTCGTTGGCGGCGGCCACCACCTGCGGATCGTAGATCAGCCGATCGATCAGCACCTGGCGCTTGGTGAGCTGGAACGGCTTGATCTCGACGGCGAGCCGGCGGTTCACCCGGTCGATCAGCCGGTTGAGCCGGCGCCGCAGGAACCAGCGGCCGCTGGGGATCAGCAGCCGGTCGAGCAGCGACCACAGCGCGAACGCCAGGATCGCGACGAACAGCCAGAGCGGGAGGGTGACGGGCTCGCCCATCTTCGGCTTGCCGTATCGTCCGCGTCAGTATTGCTTGAGCGCGAGGCCGGCTAGGACGAGCAGGATCGCGGCGACTCCCAAGGTGGCCGTAGTGGCCATTGCCCCGATCATGCGGCCCCGTGGAATCCATCCCAGCATGCCGCCGGCATGGAAGAGGCGTGCGACCAGCAGGACGACCGACAGCGCCGCCACCGTCCGGAAGCCGTAGAAGTCGCTCGCCATGTAGATCGTCAGCAGGGTGAGGGGCGCGAACTCCATCAGGTTGCCGTGCGCCCGGATCGCCGCGTTCATCTCGGCGTCGCCGCCGTCGCCGAAGTTGATCCGCTTGCGGCCGCGCATCAGGCCGACATTGACGGTGAGCGCGACGGCCAGCAGGCCGATCAGCCCGGCACAGACGTAAAACACGGGCATTGGCGGCTCCCCCCGGACGGCCTCTCGATTTGCCGGCATTGTATGGCCATATTGACCGGGGACCAGCACACGAAAGCAAGAGGAGCCGCGCCATGTGGCGAATTCTGCGCAAGAAGACCGAGCTGCCGACCGCCGACCGGGCCCTGCCGGGTCGCCCGTCGCCGGATTTCGAGATCCCCGTGATGCACTACGTCAACGGCACCCGCATCCAGCCGCCGTTTCCCGAGGGTCTCGAACAGGCGATGTTCGGCCTGGGCTGCTTCTGGGGCGCCGAGCGCGTGTTCTGGGAAGCGCCGGGCGTCCATGCGACCGCCGTCGGCTACGCCGCGGGCCTGACGCCCAACCCGACCTACGAGGAAGTCTGCTCGGGCTATACCGGCCACAACGAGGTGGTGAAGGTGTGGTTCGACCCGAAGCAGACCTCGCACGAGGCGCTGCTGCGCCTGTTCTGGGAGAGCCACGACCCGACCCAGGGCATGCGCCAGGGCAACGACGTCGGCACGCAGTACCGCTCCGGCATCTACACTTTCTCGGCCACGCAGAAGTCGCAGGCGAAGGCCTCGTGTGCCGTCTTCCAGCAGGCGCTCGCGCGCAAGGGCTATGGCAAGATCACGACCGAGATCCTCGACGCGCCGGCCTTCTACTATGCCGAGGACTATCACCAGCAGTATCTCGCCAAGAACCCCGGCGGCTATTGCGGCCTCGGCGGCACCGGCGTGTCGTGCCCCATCGGGCTCGGTGTCGCGGCGGAGTAGGACTCGCCTCCCCATTTGAATGCAGGGCTGTCCGGGGAAAATAGCGCACGACGCCGGACACGAAAAGATTGT
>LSKJ01000268.1 GCA_001557035.1 Rhodospirillaceae bacterium CCH5-H10
CCCCATCGCCCCGTATGACGGGGCACTTCCCCCTCTGAAGGGGGAAGAAATTGATTCCGATTCCCAATGGTTCAATCCACGACGGAAAGACCCTAGGAGCGCGTGCGCAGGTAGACGACGACGGCGCGACCGGACAGGTAGGTCGCGCCGAGGCCCGCGAGGCTGGTGGCATACGGCACCCAGGCCGATGCCGGGGCGGCGACCAGCGGCGCGAAGATGGCAACGGCCATCGCCGCGACGATGACCAGGGTGACGAGCATCCCGTCACGCGCTCCGGGCAACCGTGCCAACCCGTAATTGTCGACATCGGCCCTGAGAAAGAAGCCGCGCACGACGCCCAGCGCAAGACCGGCCACCAGCGCCGAGCGCAGCAGCCACGGCTCGCGATTCTCCGGCGTCACGAACCCCATCATGATGTAGGCGCAAATGAAGGCCAGCACCGGCGGCACGAGCAGCAGGCTTCGAGACCGCGCACGCCCCTGCCATTCCGGGACGGACACGTAAAGGCACGCCGCCAGGACGGCGACCGCCAGGAAATGCAAGAGATTCAGAGCTCACTCCCCAGTCCAGGACTCCCCCAAGCCCACGATCCTAGGTAGCTCAGCGCACGGTGCGTGTCACGGCCACCGCTTCACCCGGCGCGCGGCAGCGCCCAGCGCGGCGTCCAGTTCACCGTCGCCGCGTTCCTGCCTCGGCTCGGCGAAGCTCACCATGTTTACGTCGAGCGCTCCCAATCGAACGGCGAAGGTCGCGTAGGACGTGTGGATTGGCCCGTCATGGGCATTGGCGAGATCGTAGCTCCAGGCACCGGCGTGCCAGAAATTGCCGCCGCCGCGCGGCGTCGGACGGACGAAGGTGCCCAGCCCGTAATGGGCGCCGCCGCCCACCTGCTTGCCCTCGGGTGACATCATCCACGCCCGTGCGCGCGGGCCGATCGCCGGATTGCTCGGCGCGAAGGCCTGATAGAAACGCCCATACTGGGCGAGCGGCATCTTCCAGCCGCCGTAACTCGACAGGATGCGCCATTGCGGATCGAGCATCGCGTCGCGCCCGCCGAGCGGTGCCAGGACCGTATCCCTGCAATAGCGTTCGTAGGATTGGCCGGCGGCCTCCTCGATGATGGCGCCCAGCATCAGGTAACCGGCGTTCGAGTATTCGAAGCGCTCGCCCGGCGCAGAGGCGAGCGGGCGAGCGAACAGCCAGCGCAGCTGCTCCTCGAAGGCCGTCCGGCCGCCCGAATTGCGGCGCAGCCAGCGCGCCATGTCTTCGCCTCCGCCGGGACCGAAGCCCGCCCGATGAACCAACAGTTCGGAGACGGTCACCTGCAGCAGGCGCGGATCGACCGGCCGCCCGGTGCGCGACAGGGTCCGCGCCAGTGCCTGCGATACCGGCGTCTCGAAAGCGAGCGTCCCGCGTTCGATCAACGTCGCGATGCAGACGCCTGTTATGGCCTTCGACAGGCTGGCATAGGGTACCGCGGCACCGGGAAGGAGGCCGCCCGCCTCGGCCCCGCGCACGGGCTGGCCGCCGCGCACCACCGCCAGACCGCCGCGCGTGCGCTGGGTCTTCTCCATCCAGCCGCGCCAGGCCTGCTCGATCTCCTCGACGCCCTGGGCGCGAGGCGCTTCGGCCGGCCAGGCGAAGATAAGACCGACCGCAAGGAACGCCAGGCCGCGCCGAATCACGGCAGGGCCCGCCGCCGGGCCACCTCAACCATGGCCTTCGAACTGTCGTCGGGAGAAGCCTTGTTGCGCTTCACCTGGCCACACTTCAGGCAGCGGTGCACGACGATGTAGCGGCCGCGCGCCTGCTCGATGGC
>LSKJ01000269.1 GCA_001557035.1 Rhodospirillaceae bacterium CCH5-H10
GTCGGCCTATCAGGGCGACGACTGACCACGCTAGAATGGCTCCGTGCCCGCCACGATCACCCGGTGCATCAGCCGCCGTTCGCCCTCGGGGTAGTCGGCGTTGGCCTTGTGCATCGTGCAGCGATTATCCCAGATCACGATGTCGCCCTGCCGCCAGACGTGTCGGTACTGGTACCTGGGCTGTGTCGCATGGGCGATCAGTTCGTCGAGAAGCGCGTCGCTCTCGGCGCGGTCGAGGCCGACGATCTGTTCCATGCGGTTGGGATTGAGATAGAGCGACTTGCGTCGCGTCTCCGGATGGGTGCGCACCAGCGGATGCGTGGCCTCGGGCATCGCGCTCATCTCCTCGGCCGGCCGCGTCGAGATGCGGCTGAGCTTGCGGCTGGAATGGTACTTGTGGATCACCTTCATCGGGTCGATGCGCGCCTTGGTCTCGGCAGGCAGGTCTTCGTAGGCGGCGTACATGTTGGTGAACTGCGTGTCGCCACCGCGCGATGGCACTTCGACGCCGTAGAGCATGGTGAGGGAACAGGGCGCCCGCATGAAGCTGTCGTCGGTATGCCAGTTGGCGCCGTTCACGATCTTCTTGCCGTCGCCCAGCACGTCGCGGTCCTCGCTCGAGATGATGTTCACCTCGGCGCATTCCGGTGTGCGGGCAAGCTGCTTGCGTAGCATCGGCGTGCCGAACTTCGACATGGCGGCGAGGAACGCCGGCGGATCGAGTTGCTGGCCGCGGATGCAAAGCACCTGGTTGTCGTGCAGCGTGTCGACGAGGGCCTGCTGCGTCGCCGCGTCGATGGGCTGGTTGAGGTCGATGCCACTGACCGCGGCGGCCATGTGGGCGCCGAGTTTCTCGGTCTGGAAAGTCATGGCGTTGCTCCCGGGATGCGCGATAACGTGCGCGCCGATCCGACGAATCTCAAGGGGACCGCCATGAAGATCGCCTATTCCGCCGCAAGCCCGTATGTCCGGAAAGTGATGGCTTGCGCCATTGCGCGCGGGCTCAACGACAAGATCGAGCGCTGGAAGATCGGCACGACCGATCCGGCGCTGCTGCCGGTCAATCCGCTGTCGAAGGTGCCGACGCTGATCACCGACGACGGGAACTCGCTCTACGACAGCCCGGTGATCTGCGAGTATCTCGACAGCATCGGCAGCGCGCCGAAGCTGTTCCCGCCGGTCGGCCCGGCGCGCTGGAAGGCGCTGACGCAGGAAGCGCTGGCCGACGGCATCCTCGACGCGACTCAACCGCGTCGCCGCGAGATCGCGCTGCCGCAGGACGAGGGCCGCCAGAGCTACATCGCGCTGCAGCAGGGCAAGGTCTCGCGTTCGCTCGACGAGCTGGAGAAGCAGGCCGATTCGCTGGGAGACCTGACCACGATCGGCGAGATCGCCATCGGCTGCGCGCTGGGCTACCTCGATTTCCGCTACGCCAACGAGCCGTGGCGCCCGGGTCACCCGAAGCTCGACGCCTGGTACGCCAAGGTCGTGAAGCTGCCGCCCCTTGCCGAGACGATGCCGGTGGGGTGACAGTCCTCGTCCGGGGCAGGGGGATGCGATGCCGGCACGGACGGGTGAACAGTTCCTGAAGGGCCTTCGAGGCCCACGCGATGTCTGGGTCGACGGCGAGAAGATCGCCGACGTCGTCGACCATCCAAAGCTCCGCGGCGCGGCCCACGCGCTGGCGGAGGTTTACGATCTCCACCACGCAGAGGCCGCGACCTGCCTCGCGCCCGACCCGGAGACCGGCGAGCCGATCCCGGTCAGCCACCTGATCCCGCGTTCACGCGAGGATCTGAAGCGGCGACACGCGGCGCTGCGGCAGGTGGCGGAATATTCGGTCGGCCTGATGGGCCGCACGCCCGACTACATGAACGTGACCTATGCGGGCTTTGCCGGCCGGCCCGACGAATGGGGCGCGCACGGCAACGAGGCCGGCGTCGAGCGGCTGGCCGCCTACCAGAAATTCCTGCGGCGCGGCGACGTGGCGCTCACGCACACGATCGTCCAGCCGACCGTCGACAAGGCGACGGGGGATGCACCGTCGGCCGGCAACCAGCATGCCCTGCGCAAGGTCGGCGACACCGAGCACGGCATCGTCGTGCGCGGCGCGCGAGTGCTGGCGACCCTCGCGCCCTTCACCGACGAGATCGCGGTTTATCCCGGCGCGCCGCTGCCGCCGGGCTCCGAGGACTACGCGCTGTCGTTCTGCATTCCCGTCGGGACGCCGGGACTGAAGTTCCTCTGTCGCGATTCGATGTCGGCGCCGGACAACCGCTTCGACTTCCCGCTGTCGGGCCGCTTCGACGAGCAGGATGCCTTCGTGATCTTCGACGATGTCGAGGTGCCGCGCGACCGGCTGTTCATCGACCGCAACCTCGCCGCCTACAACACGGTGATGATGTCGAGCTGGCAGCCCAACATCATGCAGCAGACCATGATCCGCGCGTGGACGAAGCTCGACTTCGCCTGGGGGCTGGCGCTGCGGATGGCCGCCTCGATCAACGCCGCCGATCCCGAGACGCAGCGCCTGATCGGCGAGATCTGGACCTACGCCGAGTTCACGCGCGCGGCCATCGTGGCGGCCGAGTCGGAGGCGCGCGAATGGCCGTCGGGGCTTTGGACCTGCGGCGTCCGCCCTCTGCATGCGTTGCGCGCCACCCTGCCGCTTTGGTTCCCGCGGGTGAACGAGATCCTGCGCCTGATCGGCTCGCACAACCTCCTGGCCGCGCCGACGGCAGCCCAGCTCGGCGACCCGGACCTGCGGCCGCTGATCGACCGCTACCTGCCGGGCGCCAAGGGCATGGCGGCGGAGGAGCGCATCCGCATCTTCCGGCTCGCCTGGGACTTCGCCGGCAGTGCCCTGGCCAGCCGCAACGAGCAGTACGAGCGCTTCTACCTCGCCTCGTCGGCCCGCAACCTGGCGCGCCATCTGCAGTTCACCGACCGGAGCCGGGCCGATCGGCTTGTGCAGCGCTTCCTGGACGAGGAGCATCGTTAGGCAGAGCGAGGAGGGGCCGATGAGCGATATCGACACCAAGCCGCAGGCGGTGGAGCGGACCAAGACAAGGCAGCCGCCGCTCTACAAGGTCATCCTGCTGAACGACGACTACACGCCGCGCGAGTTCGTGGTCGTTGTTCTCAAAGCCGTGTTCCGCATGACCGAGGACCAGTCCTATCGCGTGATGATGACCGCGCATCAGCGCGGCGCCTGTGTCGTCGCGACCTACACGCGCGACGTCGCCGAATCCAAGGCCAGCGAGGCCAACGACATGGCGCGCGGCGCGGGCCATCCGCTGGAGTTCAGCACCGAACCGGAGGAGTAGGTCCCGGGCACACGCCGAAAATCAGCCTTCAAGCCTTTGGAAGCATTGACGAATTCCGCTTTTCCGGCCAAAAGGGGCCAGCCAAAGTTGGGTGGAAAATCAATGGGTTGACGGCCGGCCCTCCGGTCCGTATTTTCCGCCCGCTTTCGGAATTCACCCCGGCCCGGCCGGGGCTTTTTGTTGAGTTAGGGCCATGAAGATCCGTCATTCTCTCAAGTCGGTGAAGCTCCGTCACAAGGACTGCCGCATCGTGCGCCGCAAGGGCCGCGTCTACGTGATCAACAAGACCAATCCGCGCTTCAAGGCCCGCCAGGGCTGAAGACGCTTCGACGTCTTGCTGAAAAAAGCGGCGGAGGCTTCGGCTTCCGCCGCTTTTTCATTTGGCGTATGAGCGAAGCATGGAGATGCCGCCGCTCGATCCCGCCATTCTCGCCCGCCGCTCGGACATCGTCGCGGCGCTCCGGGCCATCGTTCCGGGCGAGGGCGTGATCGACGACCTCGATGGCATGCGCCCCTACGAATGCGATGCCCTGTCGGCGTATCGCCAGATGCCGATGGTCGTGGTGCTGCCCGAGACGGCGGCGCAGGTCGCCGCCATTCTCCGCTACTGCCAGGATCACAAGGTGAAGGTCGTGCCGCGCGGCGGCGGGACGTCGCTGTCCGGCGGCTCGATGCCGATTGGCGACGGCATCCTGCTGGCGATGGGCAAGTTCAACCGCGTGCTCGAGATCGACTACGCCAACCGCTGCGCGCGGGTGCAGCCCGGCGTCACCAACCTCGGCGTCACCAAGGCGGTCGAGCACGAGGGCTTCTACTACGCGCCCGATCCCAGCTCGCAGATCGCCTGCTCGATCGGTGGCAACGTCGCGGAGAATTCCGGCGGCGTGCACTGCCTGAAGTACGGCCTCACCACCAACAACCTGCTCGGCATCGAAATGGTGCTGATGAACGGCGAGATCGTGCGGCTGGGCGGCAAGCATCTCGACGCCGGCGGCTACGACCTGCTCGGCCTGATGACCGGCTCGGAAGGGCTTCTGGGCGTCGTCACCGAAGTCACCGTGCGGCTGCTGCGCAAGCCCTCGACGGCGCGGGCCGTGCTGCTGGGCTTCCCGACGGAAGCAGGCGCGGCCGACTGCGTCGCCGCCGTCATCGCCTCGGGCATCATCCCCGGCGGCATGGAGATGATGGACAAGGACGCCACCAAGTGTGCCGAGGCCTATGTCGGCGCGGGCTATCCGCTCGATGCCGAGGGGCTGCTGATCGTCGAACTCGACGGGCCGCCGGTCGAAGTGGACTACCTGGTCGAACGCGTCGCCGAGATCGCCAGGGGCCGCGGCGCTACGACGATCCGCGTCAGCCATGATGAGCAGGAGCGGGTGCTGTTCTGGGCCGGCCGCAAGGCGGCGTTCCCCGCCGTCGGCCAGATTTCTCCAGACTATATGTGCCTCGACGGTTCGGTGCCGCGCGGAAAACTGGTCGAGGTGCTGGCCGAAATGCGCCGGCTCTCGAAGCAATACGGCCTGCGGGTCGTGAACGTGTTCCATGCCGGCGACGGCAACCTCCATCCGCTGATCCTGTTCGACGCCAACGATCCCGACGAGCTGCGGCGGTGCGAGGAGCTGGGCGCCGACATCCTGCGGCTCTGCGTGCGGGTCGGCGGCGTGCTGACCGGCGAACATGGCGTCGGCATCGAGAAGCGCGACCTGATGGGCGTGCAGTTCACCGAGATCGATCTCGACCAGCAGATGCGCGTGAAGTGCGCCTTCGACCCCGACCACCTGCTCAATCCCGGCAAGGTGTTCCCCCAGCTCCGCCGCTGCGCCGAACTCGGCCGCCTCGTCGTGACGCAGAATAGACTCCCGTTCCCCGACATTCCACGGTTCTAAGAGTGCTGAAGATCGCCTCCACCGGAGCGCGCAACTCCAGTTGCGCTCATGCTCATGAAAGAATGCGCGACTGGAGTTGCGCGCTCCCATGACCAACACGATCAAGCCGCGCGACGCTAGCGAATTGCGGCAGGCGGTGGAGTGGGCGCTGAACGAGGGCGTGACGCTCGACGTCCGCGGCGAAGGCAGCAAGTTGGCGCTCGGCAAGCCGATGGCGTGCGCCCAGGTGCTCGATCTGTCAGGCCTCTCCGGCATCGTCGATTACGCGCCCGAGGAGCTGGTCGTCACCTTGCGCGCCGGCACGCCGATGCGCGAGGTCGAGGCGCTGCTGGCGCAACGCAACCAGATGCTGGCCTTCGAGCCGCCCGATCTCGGTCCGCTGCTTGGTCGCGAACCGGGGCAGGGCACGCTGGTCGGCGCGGTCATGGGCAATCTCGCCGGTTCGCGCCGTCTTTCCGCCGGCGCGGCGCGCGACCATCTGCTGGGCTTCAGCGGGGTCAACGGGCGCGGCGAGGCCTTCAAGTCCGGTGGGCGCGTGATGAAGAACGTCACCGGCTACGATCTCTCCAAGGTCGTCGCGGGTTCGTGGGGCACGCTGGCGGTGCTGGACGAGGTCTCGGTCAAGGTGCTGCCGGCGCCGGACCAGACCGCGACGCTGCTGCTGCTGGGCCTCGACGACACGGCGGCGGTGCGCGCGATGTGCGCGGCGATGGGCAGTCCGCACGAGGTTTCGGGCGCGGCGCACGTTTCGGGTCGGACCGCGCTGCGTCTGGAAGGCGTGGCGCCGTCGGTCGAGGCGCGGCTCAAGGGGTTGCGCGAACTGATGGCGGACTCTGGTGCGGCGATGGAAGAACTCGGCACGCTGGAGAGCCGCGCCTTCTGGCGCGAGGTGCGCGACGTCGCGCCGCTGAACGCCGCGCCCGACGCCGTGGTCTGGAAGATCTCCTGCCCGCCGACTGAAGGTCCGGCGATCCTGGCGCGCATCAAGGCGCAGCGTCCCGAAGCGCAGGCCTTCTACGATTGGTCGGGCGGCCTGATCTGGCTTGCTCTGCCGCCCACGGCCGATGCCGATCACACGATCGTTCGCGGTGCACTGGGAGCGACCGGCGGGCATGCGACCCTGATCCGCGCTGCTGAGCCGGTGCGTGCCGCTGTCCCGGTGTTCCAGCCGCAACCCGCCCCGCTCGCAGCGCTGGCGGCGCGCGTGAAGGAAAGCTTCGACCCGAAGGGTCTCTTCAATCCAGGCCGGATGGGCTGACGTGCAAACCAACTTCACTCTCGCCCAGCTTGCCGATCCCGAGAACGCTCGCAGCGAGCATATCCTGCGCAAGTGCGTGCATTGCGGCTTCTGCACCGCCACCTGTCCGACCTTCGTGCTGCTGGGCGACGAGCGCGACAGTCCGCGGGGCCGCATCTACCTGATCAAGGCGATGCTGGAAGGCGACCGGGCGCCCACGCACCAGGAAGTGCGGCACGTCGACCGCTGCCTGTCGTGCCTGTCCTGCATGACGACCTGCCCCTCGGGCGTGAACTACATGCATCTGGTCGACCACGGCCGGCATCGCATCGAGGAGAGCTACGAGCGGGCGCCGGCCGATCGCTTCATGCGCGGGCTGCTCGCCTGGCTGATGCCGCGGCCGGCGGCGTTCCGCTGGGCCATGGTGCTGGGCCGCCTCGCCAAGCCGTTGGCGCCGATGCTGCCGGCGACCAGCACCGACCCGGGCGGCGCCACCTTCCTGCGGCGCCTGCGCGCCATGCTGGAAGCGGTGCCCGACACCGTGCCGTCGCCCTCGTCGGTCGATCGTCCACAGACCTTCCCGGCCAAGGGGCTGCGCCGCAAGCGCGTGGCGCTGATGCCGGGCTGCGGCCAGCAGGTGCTGGCGCCGGAGGTCAACGAAGCGACGGTGCGGCTGCTGACCCGCCACGACATCGAGGTGGTGAACGTCGCAGGCTCCGGCTGCTGCGGCTCCTCGGTCCTGCATGTCGGTCAGAACGAGCAGGCGATCGCGCTGGCCAAGGCCAACATCACCGCCTGGCTGCGCGAGATCGATGGCGCGGGCCTCGACGCCATCGTCATCAACGCCTCGGGCTGCGGCACGACGGTGAAGGACTACGGCAACATGCTGGCCGCCGAGCCCGAGTGGCACGAAAAGGCACTGCAGGTCGCGAAGCTCGCCAGGGACGTGAGCGAGGTGATGCTCGAGATCGGCCTGGTGAACGTCGAGCCGAAGCGGCTGACGGTGGCCTACCATTCCGCCTGCTCGATGCAGCACGGCCAGAAAGTGATCGAACAGCCGAAGAAGCTGCTGCGCGATGCCGGCTTCGTCGTGAAGGACGTGCCCGAGGGCCATCTCTGCTGCGGCTGGGCCGGCACCTACCAGGTGCTGCAGCCCGAACTGTCGCGCCGCCTGCGCGACCGCAAGGTGGCGAACATCGAGAGCGTGAAGCCCGACGTGATCGCCGCCGGCAACTTCGGCTGCATCGGCAACATCGCCTCGGGCACCGGCATCCCGATCGCCCATACGGTGGAACTGCTCGACTGGGCCACTGGCGGCCCGAAGCCGGCGGCATTCAACTAGTCGCGCTGTTCCAGGTCGCTCAACAGGCGGGCGAGGAGCGTTGCCAGTTGTCGCCGCTCGTCGTCGTCGAGCGCGGTCAGCAGGCCGGCTTCTAGGGTCATGTCCTCGGCGAAGGCGGCGTTGATCGTCTTCAATCCCGCCGCGGTGAGTTGCACCAGGGCGCTGCGCTTGTCGGTCTCGGACACGATCCGCTCGACGAATCCCTTCTTTTCGAGGCGGTTGAGGCGATCGGTCAGGCCGCCCGAGGTGATCATCAGCGACTGGTAGAGTTCGGTCGGCCGCTGGCGGTAGGGCTTGCCCGACCGGCGCAGCGTCGCCAGCACGTCGAATTCGCCCGTATCCAGGTCGTGCCGGCTGAAGACCGGCTCGATCCATTTGCGGCTGAGCCGGACGAGGCGGCTGGCGCGCGAGAGGATCTCCATGCCGTCGAGCGGGATGCCGGGCGTTTCGCGCCGGCGCTTGGCAATGAGTTGGCCGGTGCGATCGGTCTGCGTGGGGAAATCGGTCATCGGCAGAAAATACGGCCAATGTGTCTTGACATCAAGATAAGTGGCATTATCTTGACGTTAAGATAAATGGAGGATTAGCCATGATTTCTGCCAACATCACCGAGTCCCCGATCCAGACGACAGAACTGCCGTGGATGCCACTGGGAGAGGGCGTATCGGCGCGGCTGCTTCATTTCCGCGGCGATGAACGCACGCTGCAGCTCCGTGTCGAGCCGGGCGTGCGGATCCCGCTTCATCGTCATGACGGGCACGTCCACGCGCTGGGTCTTTCCGGTCGCCGGCGGCTCGGCGATGGCAGTATCGCAGGGCCGGGCGACTATGTGTTCGAACCCGCGGGAAACGTCGACAGCTGGGGCTGCGAAGGTGAGGAGCCGTGCATCGTCCAGATCACCATGACCGGCCGCCTGACCTATCTCGACTCCACCGGCGGCGACGGCGCGTGGACCGATACGCCCAAGCTGCGCGAGCTCTATCTGAAGTGGTGCGAGAATCGAGGCGTCGCTCCCTGGGCGAGCGAAGCGAACTGACCGACCCGCCGGCATATCGTTTGCACGATGGGTCGCGCCAAGCGATCGTGCGTCCCGGGCGAAGCCATGGATTCGTCACGCTCGGGATGACGGGGACGGTTGTCGATGACGCTGCTTCGCACTTGTCTTTTTGCGGTCGCCGGCCTGATGCTGGGAGCGAATGTCATGGCGCAGAGCGCCGGGAGCGGCACCGTGCTCGATACACTCTTTGCCAAGCTGCGAAGCGCCACCGATCCGACGGCCATCCAGTCGCTTGAAGCGGCGATCTGGGAACAGTGGGTGATGGTGCCCGACATGGGCCAGCGCGCGATGATGATGCGCGGTATCGCCGAGATGCAGCAGCAGGAACTCAAGGCCTCGATCGTGACCTTCACGCGCCTGATCGATGTGGCGCCCGATCTCTCAGAGGCCTGGAACAAGCGCGCCACGGCGCACTGGCTGATGGGCAACTTCACCGCGTCGCTCGCCGACATCTGCGAGACGGTGAAGCGCGAGCCGCGCCACTTCGGCGCCTATTCCGGCCTCGGCATGATCCGCGCCGAGATGGGCGAGAACGATCGCGCGATTGCTGCGTTCGAGCTGGCGCGCAAGTGGAACCCGCACATCGTCGGCATCGACGGAGAGATCGAGCGGCTGAGGGCGCTGGGCGGAGATGCCGGCGCCGGCACCGATCCCCTGGGTTGCGGCCGGCCCTCCACGTGAACCAGAGGCGCCGGTCCTCGTAAGGTCGGCGTCAGCGAAGCCGATCACTATCGAGCGGCGCTGCATTTCCCCGAGTGCGGCGTCGGCGCCGGAGGCGGGCGCCGAGACGGTTCGCCTTCGCGGCTCCCACAAGTGCGAGCGAACGGTCGACCCCACGCAGCGATATCTCCCCGCTGCGTGGGGCTCGCGTTCCTCAATAGCCCCTATGCGTGCGTAGCGGTCCTTGCCCATCCGGAAGGGGAGAGGCAAAGTCGATCCACGTTTCAATTCGGGAGTATTTCATGGCCACGCTGTATGTCGGCGGCCGTCTGTTCGACGGCGAGAAGGTGCAGGACGGGCAGGCGGTGCTGGAGGAAGGTGGCCGCATCAAGCGCGTGGCCCCGGCAGGCGAGTTCAAGGGCTTTGCCGGCGAGCGGGTCGATACTTCAGGCGCCACGCTGATTCCCGGCATCATCGACTGCCATGTTCATTCGCTGTCGGGCGCCGAGGGCAATCCCGGCGCCGTGCAGGATCGCCTGAGCGCGGCCCAGCTCACGGTGCGCGGCATGGAGTTCATGCGCCAGACGCTGGAAGGCGGCGTGACGGCCGTGCGCGACTGCGGCGGCAAGGACTACATCGAGTTCGCGATCCGCGACGCCTACAATGCCGGCCGCTTCCTCGGTCCGACCATGCGTTGCGCCGGCCGAATGATCTGCATGACAGGCGGTCACGGCAATCGCACCGGTCGCGTCGCCGACGGTGTCGACGAGGTGATCAAGGCGGTGCGGGAGCAGGTCCATGCCGGCTCCGACCTGGTGAAGATCATGGCCACGGGCGGCGTCATGACCCAGGGCGTCAATCCCGAGGACGCGCACTACAGCGCCGAGGAGATGAAGGCCGGCATCTCGGAGGCGCATCGCTTCCACAAATGCTGCGCCAGCCACGCGCAGGGCGCGCTGGGCATCCTGAACGCCGTGCGCGGCGGCATCGATTCCATCGAGCACGGCATCTTCATGGACGAGGAATGCTGCCGCGAGATGAAGGAGCGCGGCGTCTGGCTGGTGCCGACGTTGGCGGCAGTGAAGAACATCCTCAAGGGCTACGACGAGGGCGACCGCTCGATCCCCGACTACGTGATCGACAAGAGCCGCCGCGTGTTCGACCGCCACATCGCCGCGACCAAGATGTACTACTCGGCTGGCGGCCGCATCGCCATGGGCACCGACGCCGGCACGCCGCACAACCGCCACGGCGAGAATGCACGCGAGCTGGAGTTCATGTGCGACATCGGCATTTCGAGCCGCGACTCGCTGTTCTTCGCGACGGCGAGTGCCGCCGACCTGATGCGCCTTGCCGATCACGGCCGCATCAAGGAAGGCAACGTTGCCGACTTCGTGGTCTGCGACGGTGACGCCCTGGCCGACATCAAGCGTGCGGCCCGCAAGGAGAACCACCGCATGGTGGTGAAGCGCGGTATCGTCGCCCGCGACAACCGCGCGGCCTTCGCCCAACAGGCCTCCCGCGTCGCGGCAGAGTAGGGACAAGGGCAGGGCGATCCCGGAGACATCGTGGAAGAAATCTTCCTCATCCTGGTCGGGATCGCCTGGGCGCTCGGCACACCGCTGATCGCCATCATGGCGCTGGTCCGCACGTCGGGCCTGCGCGCGCAGAACGAGCGGCTCGCCGCCGACCTGGCGGCCCTCAGGCGCGAGATCGCGACGGCAGGCGCACAGCCGGTGCTGCCACCTCTCGCCGCGCCGCCGTTCGTGCCGGAACTGGAACCGGAACCGAAGCTGGTGCCCGAAACGCCGCCTCAGGCCGAGCCCGAGGCGATCGTCATTGGCACCGATCTGCCGGTCGCTGCGGCGACGTCGATGCCGCCACCCGCCACCCCGGCGGTCGAGCCGGTAAAGGCCGGCTGGGAACAGCGGCTCGGGGCGCGCGCCTTCCTGTGGGTGGGCGCGATCACCCTGGCGCTCGCTGCCATCTTCCTCGTCCGCTACTCGATCGAAGAGGGTTATCTCTCGCCCGAGGTGCGCGTGATCCTCGCGGCCCTGTTCGGCTTCGCCCTGATCGCGGGCGCGGAGCGGCTGCGGCCACGCGACGATCGCGTATCGCAGGCGCTGGCCGCCGCCGGTGTCGCGGCGCTCTACGGCTCGCTGCTGTCGGCGGTGGCGCTGTACGGGATGATCTCCAAGGTCGCGGCGGGCGGCGGGGCGGCGGCGCTCACGGCCTTCGCCATCACGCTCTCCCTGCGCTACGGCATCTTCGTTGCGGCCCTCGCCTTTGTCGGTGGCTTCCTCAGCCCCGCGATCATCGGCAGCGAGCAGCCCAATACGCCGGTCCTGTTCGGCTACCTGCTGGCCATCGCGGCCGGCACCCTAACGGTCATCCGGATGCGGGGCTGGTGGGTGCTGGGCTGGGGCGTGCTGGCGGGCTCGGCGCTGTGGACCGCGCGCGTAGAAGCCACCCAGCCCGGCCGCGCCGATGATGGCGTGCGCGCTCGCGCAGCCGCTGCAACAGAACGCATCGTCGCCCCGCCCGCGCACCGGCTCGCCGCAATGCGCACAGGCGTGCGCCGTGCGGCTCGCGGTCGGTGCGGCGAAGAGGGCGGCGTCGGTCACTTGAGGAACATCCGCTGCGTCTGGGCGAAGCGCTCGCCGTCGCGCTCCACCACGATGTCGGCGTCCCAGTTGCCGCGCGCAGGCAGGTCGACATGGCCTTCGTGCCGGCCGCCGTCGATCGCGGCCAGGGCGATGCCGAGCGGCGGCCGCTTCTCGGCCGGCCGCACCAGTTCCACCGTGACGCGGGCGCCCACCAGCGGTGCCCCGGCGCGGTCGGTCAGCAGGAGTTCCAGCCGGTCATTCTCGGGATGCCAGCGGGTGGCGATCCGCCAGCCCAGCGTGTCGCGTGCCTGCTGGGCGGCGACGACGTCGTTGTAGTGCAGGCCGCGGTCGCGCGGCTTGGGCGTGTAGAGGCCGGAGAAGGAACCGACCGCGAGCCAGATCATGGTGCCGTTCACGGCAAACACGATCGCGAAGCCCAGGACGAACAGCCAGGGGATGTGGCGATCGCGGCGGGTGGCTGCAGGGACGGCGACGGTCATGGCGTATCTCCTCAGCGGGACGGTCCGACGAACACCGCATCGTGCGCGGCGCGGGTTTCGCTGCCGGCGTCGCGGATGCCGAAGGCGATGGGCCGCGTTCCGGACGGCGCGGCCGACGCCGGCACCGTCACGAAGACGCGGAAAGTGCCGACCGTGTCGGGATGAACGGCGAGTTCGGCTTCGCCGCCCTCGGTGCCGGCGCCGACGACGCCCAGCGTCGCCTGCGGCAGGCCTGACACGGAGAGCCGGTAGCGGTGCTCCTGGCGCTGCTTGTTCAGGATCTTCACCGTGTAGGCGTTGCGGATGTCGCCGTTCGACAGGCGCACGAAGTTCGGGCTGCGGTCGCGCTGGACCGTCAGCTCGGCGGTGGTGCGCAGCGCGAAGGCCGTCAGGAATATCGCCGCAACCACGAGGAGCAGGCCGGCATAGAGCACCGTGCGCGGCCGGACGGGACGCCAGCGTGCCTCCTTTGCCCCCTTCGTCTGTTCCTTGACCTGCTGGTTGGCCAGCGTGTCCCAGCGGATCAGGCCGCGCGGGCGGCCGACCTTGTCCATGGTCTGGGTGCAGGCATCGACGCAGAGCGAGCAGCCGATGCATTCGATCTGCTGGCCGTCGCGGATGTCGATGCCGGTCGGGCAGACCGCGACGCACAGGTTGCAGTCGATGCAGTCGCCGCGGCCTTCCCAGCCGTCGCCCGCCTTGTGCTTGCCGCGCTTCTCGCCGCGCCACTTCTGATAGGTGACGATCAGGCTCTGCTCGTCGAGCATCGCGGCCTGGAAGCGCGGCCAGGGGCACATGTAGGTGCAGACCTGTTCGCGGGCCCAGCCCGCCAGTACGTAGGTGGTCGCGGTGAACAGGCCGACGAAGGCATAGACTTCCGCCGACGCCTCGCCGCGGAAGATCTTCACCAGCGTGCTCGGGGCATCGACATAGTAGAAGACCCAGGCGCCACCGGTCGCCGCCGCGATGGCGAGCCACGCCGCGTGCTTCAGCGTCTTGCGCGCCGCTTTTGCAACGGACATCGGCTGGCGATCCATCCGCATGCGTTCGTTGCGGTCGCCCTCGATCAGCCGCTCGACCCACATGAAGAGGTCGGTCCACACGGTCTGCGGACAGGTGAAGCCGCACCACACGCGCCCGAACAGCGAGGTGGCGAGGAACAGGCCGAAGGCGGCCAGGATCAGCAGGCCGGTGACGAAGTAGACTTCCTGCGGCCAGATCACCGTGTCGAAGAACCAGCCGCGACGACCGTCGAGATCGATCAGGATGGCCTGGTTGGGCGCATCCGGGCCGCGGTCCCAGCGGATCCACGGCACGAGGTAGTAGATGCCCAGAAGCAGGACGAGGACGCCCCACTTGATGCGCCGCCATTGCCCGGCGATGGCCCGCGGGTAGACCTTGATGCGCGTGACGTAGAGCGGCAACGCTTCCTTCTGCTTGCGCAGGGAAACCGCTTCGTCGTCGCGGACGCGATTGTCCATTGTACGCCTGCCCGCATTGCGCCTAGCGGCCGCCGCCCAGCGCGTGGACGTAGATGGCCAGCATCTTCATGGTCGCCTCGTCGAGGCGGCCGTTCCATGCCGGCATGCTGCCGTTGCGCGCGTAGAAGATGGACCGGTAGACCGAATCGCGGTCGCCGCCATAGAGCCACAGCCCGTCGGCGAGGTTGGGAGCGCCCAGCTCCTGGTTGCCCTTGCCCTCGGCGCCGTGGCACGCGACGCACTGCTCCTGGTAGATCTTCGCGCCTTCCGGCGTGGCTTTCGCCTTGCCCGAGAGACTGAGGACATAGTCGGTGACGGCCGCCACCTGCGCGCCGGTCAGCATCCCGTCGGCGCCGAAGCGCGGCATCATCGACTGGCGCGACTTGTCGTCGGCGTTGCGGATGCCGTGCCGGATGGTGGTGTAGATCTGGTCGAGGCTGCCGCCCCAGATCCAGTCGTCGTCGACCAGGTTGGGGAAGCCCGGGCTGCCCGCGCCGCCGGCGCCATGACACTGCATGCAGTTGGTCTGGAACGCCGAGCGTCCGCCGGCCATCGCGAAGTTGAGCAGTTCCGGCTCTTTGGCGATCTGCGCGAGCGGCGTCGCGCGGATGCGGTCGACGAAGACCGCGCGCGACTTCGCCTGGGCGGCGAGTTCCTGGGTCAGCTCCACCCGGCTCGAATAGCCCAGCGAACCCTCGGTATGGCCGTTCAGCCACGGCCAGGACGGGTAGAGGAAGCAGTACACGGCCGCGAAGACGATGGTGGCGTAGAACGTGTAGACCCACCAGGTCGGCAGCGGCGTGTTCAGCTCCTTGACGCCGTCCCATTCGTGGCCGGTCGTGTCGCGGCCCGACAATGTGTCCTTCTCGATCTTGGTCGGCATGACGGGTCCTTCAGCGGTCGTCGTCTTTGAGGGGAATCTGCGCGTCCTTCTCGAAGCGCTTCTTGTTGCGGGGCCGCCAGGCCCAGAAGGCGATGCCGGCAAAGACGATCAGCGCCCACACGGTCCACAGCGAGCCCAGGAACTCGCCCAGCGATTGCAGGGTCATGGCCGCCTCCTACTGCCGCAGCCGCTCGGGCGGCAGGTCACCGAAGCGGACCAGCGTGCCGAGCATCTGCAGATACGCCACCAGCGCATCCATCTCGGTGATGGCCGTGGTGTTGCCGTTGAACTTGCCGACGACGACGCGCGGATAGCGCTTCTCCAGCGCCGTCGGATCGCGGTCGGGATCGACCTGGGCCTCGAGGTCGGCCTTGGCGTTGGCGATCATCTCGTCGGTGTAGGGCGTGCCGACCATGCGCAGCGTCTTCAGGTGCTGCGCGATGTCGCCGTAGTCGAGCGGCTTGTCGGCGAGGAACCCGTAGGCCGGCATGATGCTCTCCGGCACCACGGCGCGCGGCGAGGCGAGGTGCGCCACGTGCCAATCGTTGGAGTAGCGGCCGCCGACGCGCGCGAGGTCCGGCCCGGTGCGCTTGGAGCCCCACTGGAACGGCTTGTCGTACATGCTCTCGGCGGCGAGGCTGTAGTGGCCGTAACGCTCGACCTCGTCCTTGAAGGGCCGGATCTGCTGGCTGTGGCAGAGGTAGCAGCCCTCGCGGATGTAGATGTTGCGGCCCAGCAGCTCGAGCGGCGTATAGGGCCGCACGCCATCGACCCGCTCGATCGTCGTCTCGATGGTGAACAGCGGGATGATCTGCACCAGGCCACCGATCGATACGGTGACCAGGGTCAGGACGAGCATCAGAATGGCGTTCTTCTCGATCCATTCGTGACGGATGAACATCGCGCGTCTCCTAGGCTGCGAGTGCAGGGCGGGGACGGGCGGCGAGCGTTGCCTCGCCGCGGATCGTTCGCCACATGTTGTAGGCCATCAGCAGGCCGCCGGTGAGGAAGAAGAGCCCGCCCAGCAGCCGGATGGCATAGAAGGGCTGCATGGCCGCGACGGTCTCGACGAACGAGTACTGCAGGAAGCCGAGCTCGTCGTAGGCACGCCACATCAGGCCCTGCATGATGCCGCTCACCCACATCGCCGTGATGTAGAGCACGATGCCGATGGTGGAGACCCAGTAGTGCCATCCCATCAGGCGCGTGGACCACATGCCCGAACGGTTCCACAGCTTCGGCACCATGTAGTAGAGCGTGCCGAACACGATGAAGGCGACCCAGCCCAGCGCGCCGGAATGGACATGGCCGATCGTCCAGTCGGTGTAGTGGCTGAGCGAGTTGACGGCCTTGATCGACATGACCGGGCCTTCGAAGGTCGACATTCCGTAGAAGCCGACGGCGGTGACGGAGAAGCGCAGGCCGGGATCGGTGCGCAGCTTGTCCCACGCGCCCGACAGCGTCATCAGGCCGTTGATCATGCCGCCCCAGCTCGGCATCCACAGCATGACCGAGAAGACCATGCCGAGCGTCTGCGCCCAGTCGGGCAGCGACGTGTAATGCAGGTGATGCGGGCCGGCCCAGATGTACATGAACACCAGGGACCAGAAGTGCACGATGGACAGGCGGTAGGAATAGACTGGCCGGTTCGCCGCCTTGGGGATGTAGTAGTACATCATCCCGAGGAAGGCCGCGGTGAGGAAGAACCCGACCGCGTTGTGGCCGTACCACCACTGGATCATCGCGTCCTGCACGCCCGACCAGGCGCCGTAGCTCTTGGTCCCGGTGATCGACACCGGCAGCGCGAGGTTGTTGACGATGTGCAGCATCGCGATGGTGACGATGAAGGCCAGGTAGAACCAGTTGGCCACGTAGATGTGCGGCTCCTCGCGCTTCAGCACGGTGCCGAGATAGGCCAGCAGATAGGCGACCCAGACGATCGTCAGCCACAGGTCGACGAACCATTCGGGCTCGGCGTACTCCTTGCTCTGCGTGATGCCGAGCAGGTAGCCGGTGGCCGCCATGACGATGAAGAACTGGTAGCCGAGCAGGATGAACCAGGCGAGCGGCTCGCCGCCGAACAGGCGGGCGCGGCAGGTGCGCTGCACGACGTGGAAGGCGGTGCCGATCAGCGCGGTGCCGCCGAAGGCGAAGATCGCCGCCGAGGTGTGCAGCGGTCGCAGCCGTCCGAAGGTGAGGTAGGGACTGTCGAAGCTGAGCTGCGGCCAGACGAGCTGGGCGGCGATGATGACGCCGACGAGGAAGGCGGCGACGCCCCAGAACATCGTCAGTACGACGGCGGCCCGGATCGGATCCTCGACATAGTGCGGCGTTGCTCGCGCACCGGCTGACAGGACGGCTGGACTCGACATGATCTCTCCCGCTTTGACGCGGGGAGACTAGGAAGGTGGGCCGCAATCTCCCTTGATGTGGGTCAAGGCTTCGCAGCGCCAGCCGGTATGAAGTGTCGCATCATGTCCGGAAGAAACTCACCATGAGCGAACCCGTCGCAGTGTTTCAGGGACCCTCGCCGCAGATCCGGCGCGTGCCCATCGACCGGCCCTGGGTCTGGCTGGCCGCGGGCTGGAACGATCTCTGGGCGGCGCCGGCGAGCGGCCTGGCCTGGGGCGCGGGGGCGGTCGCGGCCGGCTGGGCTTCCATCGCACTGCTGCTGTGGTTCGAGCAACCCTGGCTGATCCTGCCGCTCAGCGCCGGCTTCTTCTTCGTGGGACCGTTCGTGGCGGTCGGCCTGTACGAAACCAGCCGCCGGCTCGGCGCGGGCCTGCCGGTCGACGGCAGGGCAACGCTCGGGGCGTGGCGGCGCAATCCCGACCAGATCGCCCTCATGGGGGTCGTGCTGCTGCTGTTGCACCTGGCGTGGATGCGCGCCGCGCAACTCCTGTTCGCCCTGTTCCAGGGGCAGGGCGTGCCGTCGTGGGACCGTTTCTCCGACGTCCTCTGGCATTCCGCCCGCAGCCTTCCGTTCCTGACGGCCGGTGTGGCGATCGGCGCGGCGCTGGCGGCGCTCGCCTTCGTCATCGGCGCCTTCGCCATTCCCTTCCTGCTCGACCGCCGCCATTCGAACGTGTTCGAGGCGATCGCCACCTCGGTCGCCGCGGTGCGCCTCAACCCGCGGCCGATGCTGCTGTGGGCGGGCCTGATCGTCATGCTCGTGGCCATGGCGATGGTGCCGGGGCTGCTCGGACTGGTCGTCGTGTTGCCGGTAGTGGCGCATGCCACCTGGCATGCCTATCGCGACGTGGTGGTCTTCGAGCCGGCTCCCCTCCCCGGTGAGGCTACCGCCGCTGCCCTCCGTAATTCTCCGTAGTCGAATCCCTGAATTTCCCTCTGGCGGGACAGGTCGTATCGATGCTTGCGGACCCGGCAGATGTGAAGCCGGGTCGAGAGAGGGGACATGAGCAGAAATCCGAAGCCAATGACTTCTGAGGAGTTCGTCCAGGACGTGAGCGGAATCGGTCTGTGGCTGTCCGCCTCCCTCCTGCTCGTGCTCGCGATCGCCGCAGCCCTCGAGACACTCGCTACGGTGTGAGGTCGCCTGCGGAACGGGCAAGGCGCTCACAGCCGCTGCCTGAGCCGATCGCCGACTACAGCCGCTGACTCGCCAGAGCGAGCATGAGCAGGGCATTGCCCACCAGCAGTGGAGCGCTCACCCATGTCGCCGCCGCGCGCATGCGCCGCCGCATGATCAGCCCGCCCCAGCCGACGGCCACGAGCGCGGGCACGGTGCCCAGGGCAAAACCTGTCATCGCCAGGGCGCCTTCCGCCACCGAGCCGGTGCCAGCGGCTGCCGCGAGCGCGGCATAGAGCAGGCCGCAGGGCAGGAAGCCCAGCAGGACGCCGAGCCCGTAGCGCCCAGCCGGGTGGCGGGAACGCGACAGCGGAGCGGCGAGCCGCGACAGGGTGGAACTCCAGGGAGTCGTCCTGCTCCCGATCGCCAGGCCGGCCGCCTGCGCGATCAGCAACAGCGCCGCGATCGCCAGAAAAAGCGACGACAGCCAGGCGAAGCCGGTGGTGGCGGCGAACAGGGCGGTCGCGCCGCCGGCGATCCCGCCCAGCAGCGTGTAGGTCGTGGCGCGCCCCAGATGATAGGGCGCCAGCGCCGCGCCGGAGAGGCGCCGCCATTCACCGTAGCCGGACGGGGGCGTGGCGTCGGCGGTCGCCATCACCTGGCCCAGAACGAAGGGCCCGCACATGCCGACGCAATGCAGCGCGCCGCCCGCGAGGCCGGCCAGGAACAAGCCCAGCGGCAGGGACGCCGCGAACGCAGGCAGATGCAGGCCTTCGCTACACAGGGCGATGAGGCGCGAGACGATTTCCATGTCCTGATTGGACACGGTCGGCGGCTCCCGCGTCTTGACCTGCATCAAGGCGGGCAGAGTCCCGGGGTCGCAGATTTCGATGCCTGCCAAGGAGCTGCCGATGACCTACAAGACGATCCTGGTCCATTGCGACGCCGGCCCGAAGGTCGCCCAGCGACTCGCCGTGGCCGCGGACCTCGCGGAGCGGCATGCCGCGCATCTGGTGGGCCTGCATGCAAGTCCGCCGCTGGAGGCTCCGGTCTTCTTCGAGGGCATGCCCATGGACAGTCTGTTCGCCAGTTATGAAGCCGGCGCCAGGGCCGACGAAGGCGCCGCGCGCAAGGAATTCGACAAGGCCATCAAGGGCCGGCACCTCTCCTCCGAATGGCGGGTGACGGAGGGCTTCATCGACACCGAGCTCGCCGTCCAGTCGCGCTATGCCGACCTGCTCGTGGTCGGCCAGACCGATCCCGAGGCGCAGACGCCGACACCGTCGGACCTGCCGGAATCCGTGGTTCTCTCGACCGGCCGGCCCTGTCTGGTCGTGCCGCATGTGGGTGTCCGCAAGCCGCCGGGCCAGAACGTGCTTCTGTGCTGGAACGCCACGCGGGAAAGCGCACGGGCCGCGGCCGATGCTCTGCCGCTTCTGCGCGCCGCCCGCAAGGTGACGGTGCTCGTCGTCGACCCGCGCACCTCGCCCAACGGGCATGGCGCCGAGCCGGGCGCCGACGTCGCGCACTGGCTGGCCCGCCACGGCGTGAAGGTGACGGTGCAGCGCGACGTCGCGGCAGACACGGATGTCGGCGGGGTCATCCTGTCGCGCGCCGCCGATCTCGACGTCGACCTGATCGTAATGGGCATCTACGGCCACAGCCGGGTGCGCGAGATGGTGTTGGGCGGTGCCAGCCGCACCCTTCTCGCCAGCATGACGGTTCCGGTCTTCATTTCCCATTGAGGCGTGCGATCGTGGACGGCACCAATCTCGCGCGGCGGAGCCTGGCGGCATACGATCGGCCCGTCCCGCGCTACACCAGCTATCCGACCGCCGCGCAATTCCATGCAGAGGTGGGCCCGGCGGATCACCGTGCCTGGCTCGCTTCCCTGCCCGATGCCCGCGCCACGGTCTACCTGCACGTGCCGTTCTGCCGGCAACTCTGCTGGTATTGTGCCTGCAACACGTCGGCGATGAGCCGGGCACAGCCACTCGACGACTATGCGCAGGCGCTGATGCGTGAGATCGACCTGGTTGCCGATGCCGTTCCGCATCTGCTGGTGGGCACGATCCAGTGGGGCGGCGGCACGCCCTCGCAGCTCGGCGCCGCGCGCCTGGCCCAGGTCTCGCGGCATCTGGCGGGGCGGTTCGACCGGGCCAGCGGCGCGGAAACGTCGGTCGAGGTCGATCCGCGTTTCTGCGACGAGACCTTCGTCGCGGCGATGGTCGGTGCCGGCGTCACGCGGGTGAGCGTCGGCGTGCAGGATTTCGACATCGACGTGCAGAAGGCCATCAACCGGCTTCAGTCGGTCGAGGTCACGGGCGCGGCCATCGGGCGGTTCCGGGACTCCGGCGTGCGGCACGTGAACGTCGATCTCGTGTATGGGCTGCCCCGTCAGACACTGGGCTCGCTGTCGCGCACGCTCGATGTCGCCCTCGCGATCCGTCCCGAACGCTTCGCGGTGTTCGGCTATGCGCACGTGCCCTGGATGAAGACACGGCAGCAGCTCATCGACGTGTCGACTCTTCCCGGTCTGCCCGAGCGCGCCGCCATGGCCGACCTCGTCGCCGAGCGGCTCGTCGCGGCCGGCTACAAGCGCATCGGCCTCGATCATTTCGCCCTGCCGGCGGATCCGCTGGCGACGGCGGCGGGCCGCGGCCAGCTACGTCGCAGCTTTCAGGGTTACGTCGCCGAGGAGTTGCCCTCGGTGGTCGGCTTCGGCGCCTCAGCGATCTCGAGCCTGCCCCAGGGATTCGTCCAGAACGCGTCCGACACCAGGCGATACCAGTCGGCCATCGCGGCGGGCATGCTTGCGACCCAGCGGGGCGTGGCGACCCATGCCGCGGACCGGCTGCGTGCCGAGATCATCGACCGCCTGATGTGCAACTTCTCCGCCGACCTGGGCGAGACCTGCCGCCGTCACGAGTTCGCGGTCGGACCCTTCCTGGCCGGTATCGTGGAACTGCCGGCGCTGATCGATGACGGCCTCGTGCGCCTCGACGGCGATCGGCTGCATGTCACCGATCGCGGGCAGCCGCTGGTGCGGTTCGTGTGCGCCGCCTTCGACCAATACCTTGCCCACGGCAAGGGACGCCATTCCAGCGGGATCTGACGGAGTCATTCGATGAGCACCTACCTTCTCGTTAAGCGCCATGTCGAAGCCGCACTCGCCGAGGCGGCGGCCAAGGGCATCGACGGCGATGTCGTGGCCCGGTCCCTGCTGTCCGAGGCGATCCGGATCTTCCGGCTCAACCGCTCGGCCGGGGACATCGCCGCCGAACTCGGCGCGGCGATCGACAATCTCGACGAGGATGCGCCGCTCGCCTTCATCCGGCCCTGAGTTTCGTCCCGCCCCTCGGGCGTGGTATCGTCCGCGGCACGCGCCGCCGATCGATGCAGAACACATTTCCATGAGCGAACCGACATTAGCGCTGGCGCTGGAGGCGGCCGAGGCACGGCTGCGCTCGGTCCTGCAGACCGTGCCGGACGCCATGCTGATCATCGACGAGAAGGGACTGATCGAGTCGCTGAGCACGACGGCCGAGCGGCTCTTCGGCTACGACCATGCCGAGGTCGTGGGCCGCAACGTCAGCATTCTCATGCCGTCTCCCGACCGGGAGCGCCACGACGCCTATATCGCGCGCTATCTGGCGACCGGCGAGAAGCGCATCATCGGCATCGGTCGCATCGTCGTCGGACAGCGCAAGGACGGCTCGACCTTTCCCATGCACCTGACCGTGGGCGAGTTGCGCACCGGCGACCGTCATCATTTCACGGGCTTCATCCGCGACCTCACCGACCAGCAGATGACGGAGTCGCGGCTGAAGGAGCTGCAGTCGGAAGTGACGCACATGTCGCGCTTCACGGCGCTGGGCGAAATGGCATCGACGCTTGCCCATGAGATCAACCAGCCCCTCACGGCCATCAGCAACTACCTCAAGGGCTCGCAGCGCATCCTGCAGCGGCTCGACGGCGAGGAAGTCACGGTGCTGCGCGACGCGATCGGCAAGGCCGCCGATCAGGCGCTGCGGGCCGGCCAGATCATCCGGCGCCTGCGCGAGTTCGTCTCGCGCGGCGACAGCGAGCGCACGATCGAGAACCTGTCCAAGCTGATCGAGGATGCCAGCACGCTTGCCCTGGTCGGTGCGCGCGAAGGCGGTATCGAAACCGTGTTCCGGCTCGATCCGAACGCCACGCAGGTCTTTGCCGATCGCATTCAGATCCAGCAGGTGCTGGTCAACCTGATCCGAAATGCCATCGAGGCGATGGCCGAGGCCGCGCCGCCGCGCTCGCTCGAGATCGCAACCGTACTGAGGGAAGGCGGCTTCGTGGAGGTCTCGGTCGCCGATTCGGGCGCCGGCCTCGCGCCCGAGGTGGCGCGCAACCTCTTCCAGCCGTTCGTCACGACCAAGCGCAAGGGAATGGGACTGGGCCTATCGATCTGCCGCACGATCGTCGAGGCGCATGGCGGCCGCATATCCGTCGCCGGTCGGGAAGGCGGCGGCACCGCCTTTCGCTTCACCCTGCCATCGATCGCCGGACGCGAGGAGGGCGACGATGTCTAGCCAGGTGGTTCACGTGATCGACGACGATGTCGACGTCCGCCAGTCGCTGGCCTTCCTGCTCAGCACGGCGGGGCTGGCCGTGCGCGTCCACGATTCGGCGACCACGTTCCTGCAGCTCCTGCAGGACATCCAGGACGGGTGCGTCGTCACCGACATCCGGATGCCCGGCATGGACGGGCTGCAGCTCCAGAAGCGGCTCGCCGAACTGCGCCCCCGTCTGCCGGTGATCGTCATGACCGGCCATGGCGACGTGCCGCTGGCCGTGCAGGCCATGAAGGCCGGCGCCGTCGACTTCATCGAGAAGCCCTTCGACGACGAAGTCCTGCTCGCCGCGATCCGTTCCGCGCTGACGCGCCATGCCCGCGACAGCGAGCACGAGTCCCGGGTTTCCGCCATCAGCGCACGCCTCGCCCTCCTGTCGGAGCGCGAGCGCGAAGTGTTGAAGGGCCTGGTCGACGGCAAGCCCAACAAGGTGATCGCCTACGATCTCGGCATCAGCGCCCGGACCGTCGAAGTCTATCGGGCGAACGTCATGACCAAGATGCAGGCCGACAGCCTGTCGGCGCTGGTGCGGATGGTGCTGGCGACGGCGCCCGACAAGACGCCCGGCCCGGGCAACACCCCGTCCCCCTGATCCCGGCTGTGGTTCAGCGTCGGCCGTCGCCGGCCGGTTGAAGGGTGAGTTCGACGAACCGTGTCAGTTCGTCCCGAGACAGTTTGCGCGGCTCGGCGAGTTCGAACAGCGTCCGCCGCGCGAGGACCACACGGGCGGCCACGGCAATCGACCGGTTCTCGAGCGACAGGCCGGCCGGAAGGCGCAGCGAGAATCCCAGCGGCAGGTGCCAGCCGCTTCGCACGACCTGTTCGGTCAGGATGCCCGGCGGGTCCTGTGCGGCGTCGAGCAGCTGGATCTGCAGTTCGATGCCTCTCTGCAGCGGTTCCTTCGAGGGATAGGTCGCGGAGCCGTTGATGACGATCGCCGGCGGCAGGCGGTCGCCCAGGTCTCGCAGCAACGCGCTCGCATGAAACATGGTCGCCTGGCCATGGGCGTTCAGAACGCAGGTGAAGCGAAAGAGGAACGAGGTTCCGTCGCGCCTCTTCGCCCAGCCATTGCTCGTGATCGTCGTCAGGATGGCCTGCGGGTCCGCATCTTCGGTCTTGTCGATGGTCATCCAGGGGCGACCGTCGAGGGCCAGCGTCATGAAGGCCGGATCGCCCTGTCGCACGGTACCACCGGTCTTGCCGGCGCACCGCGAAAGCAGGGAGACCGGCGTGTTGTCCGCCGGCTCGGCACGAACATCCAGCGAAAGCGCCAGCGCGAAAAGCACGACGACGACCTGTGTGAGGCGGACGCAGAGCGTCCATCCCCGTCGCATGAGAGCCTGTGGCTGGGGCTGATGCATCATCTCCTGCTCCTCCGACCTCGTACGGCGGGACTGCGCGAGGCTTGGCCCGGTGCGGCGACACGGTAGAGGGAGCGCGACGGGTCCCCATGATCCAGATCAACGACGGTCCGCTTTCGGGGTGAGACACAATCGTCCGCCGAACGTCACGCATCCGAGCCCGACGGGCGCACCGACAAGGGAGATGACAGATGCACTTGAAGCAGATTCGACTGGAGCTTGCCCGGACGCCCGAGTTCCCCAACGGAAGCGCGGCGCACGGTTACGAGCTCGTGGCCCCGCTGGATGCCAAGGGTCACCTCGACTCCGCGGGCTTCGCGGATGCCAAGGCGGCTTGCACCGTTCGCCGCTTCTGGGCGGGCACCGACGACGAGCATGGGGCGCTGATCCACACGCGCGGCGGCTGGGTTTTCTCCTACGCGCCCGGCCCGGATGACGACGAGCCGATCTTCAAGCTCGACCGGCATCAGTTCACGGTCGGCGACTACGTCACCGTCACCGAGCACGATGGCGTCGCGAGACCGTTCCGGGTCGTCGAGGTGAAGCCCGCCATCCTTCGCCGCTGACGGCAACGGGTGCCCCGACTCAAAGGAGGTCCACATGTCCGCACCATGGTCATCCATCATCCCCGAGCCCGGCCTGTCCGCTGCGGGCGATTCGTTCGTCGAGTGGCAGCGCGGCTTGACCGAGTTCGCTTTCCGGCGCCTCAATCGCAACCTGCAGTGCTGCCAGGATTTCATGACCGCACGGACACCGGCCGACCTGCACAAGGTCCAGCAGGACTGGGCCCTGCAGTTCTCGTCCGACTACCAGGCCGAGATCCGGCGGCAGATGGAGCTGCTGGCCGCCGCGCCCGCCACATCGGACGAGGTGCAGGAGTCGGCCGCGCTTGTCGCCTGATCTCCGGCCGGTTGAGGCAGATCAATCCGCCGTGACCGACCCAGGACTATCGTCGTGCCTGAAACGCGGAGGAGGGTCATGGCCAGGATGATGGCGGCCGTTTTCGCCGAACCGGGGCGCATTGTCCTGGAATCACGTCCGGTACCCGATGTCGGACCCTCGGATGCGCTGCTGCGCATCTCGACCACGACGATCTGCGGCACCGACGTTCACATCCTTCGTGGCGAGTATCCCGTTCGCAAGGGACTGATCGTCGGCCACGAGCCGGTGGGGATCATCGAGAAGCTCGGCTCGCAGGTCAAAGGCTACAAGGAAGGCCAGCGCGTGATCGCCGGTGCGATCACGCCCAGCGGGCACAGCTATGCGTGCCTCTGCGGCCAGCACTCGCAGGATGGGGCCGATGCGCGGCACGGTTTCAAGCCGGCGGGCGGCTGGCGCTTCGGCAACACGATCGACGGTTGTCAGGCGGAGTTCGTGTTGGTGCCGGACGCGATGGCGAATCTCGCGCCGGTGCCGGGCAACCTCAGCGACGAGCAGGTCCTCATGTGTCCCGACATCATGTCGACGGGGTTTGCCGGCGCCGAGAGCGGCCAGGTACGGATCGGCGATACGGTGGCGGTGTTCGCCCTCGGCCCGATCGGGCTTTGCGCGGCGCTCGGGGCGCGGCTGATGGGCGCGACCACCGTGATCGGCGTCGATACCGTTGCGGCGCGGATGGCCGTCGCCCGCAAGCTCGGCGTCGATCACGTGATCGACTTTCGCAAGGCCGATCCGGTCGTGGCGATTCGCGAGCTCACCGACGGGCGCGGCGTCGATGTCGCAATCGAGGCGCTCGGCACCCAGCAGACCTTCGAGAACGCCCTGCGGGTGCTGCGGCCGGGCGGGACGCTGTCGAGCCTCGGCGTCTACTCGGGCGACCTCCGCATTCCACTCGACGCCTTCACCGCGGGACTGGCCGACAACAGGATCGTCACGTCCCTGTGCCCGGGCGGCAAGGAACGCATGCGCCGCCTGATGGCTGCGGTCGCTTCGGGCCGGGCGAATCTGGAGGCGCTTGTCACGCACCGGTTCAGGCTCGCCGACATCGAGGCGGCCTACGATCTCTTCGCCCATCAGCGCGACGGCGTGCTGAAGGTGGCGATCACACCATGAGGCCGGCATGAGCCACGCCATCGATCCCGCAGCACGGTCGGCGCTTCCCGCGGCGCCCCGCGATCTGCGGCGCCCGGATTTCGTCTGGGGCGCCTCGACCTCGTCGTACCAGATCGAGGGCGCGGCCCGGGAAGACGGGCGCGGCGAGAGCATCTGGGATCTCTTCTGCCGTCAGCCGGGACGCATCCAGAATGGCGACACGGGCGACGTGGCCTGCGATCACTATCACCGGTATCGCGATGACGTCGCCCTGCTGCGGGACCTCGGCATCGGAGCCTATCGGTTCTCGATCGCGTGGCCGCGCGTCCTTCCGTCCGGCCGGGGATCTCCGAACGAAGCGGGGCTCGCTTTCTACGACCGGCTGGTCGACAGTTTGCTGGCCGCCGGTATCGAGCCGTGGGTCTGCCTCTATCACTGGGATCTTCCGCAGGCCCTGCAGGAGGCGGGAGGCTGGGCCAACCGGGACTGCGCAGGCTGGTTCGCCGATTATGCGCGCCTCGTCGCGAGTCGCCTCGGCGACCGCGTCAAGCGGTTCGCGACCTTCAACGAACCGGGCGTGTTCACCCTCTTCGGCTATGCCTTCGGTTGGCATCCGCCGGCGGTGGACGATGCGGCAAGCCATCACGCCGCGATCCATCACGTCAACCTGGCGCACGGGATGGCCATCGACGTGCTGCGCGACTACGTGATCGGCGCCTCGCTGGGCGCCATCCACAACATGCAGCCGGCGCGTCCCGTGCAGGCGACGCCTGAAGACCAGGCGGCCGCGCGGATGCTCGATGCCTACTGGAATCGCGCGTTCGCGGATCCTCAGATGCTGGGTGTCTATCCCGGGGCCCTCGCGCCCCGCATGGCGCCGTTCTGCCGCGACGGCGATCTGGAGCGTATCCATCGCCCCGTCGACTGGCTGGGCATCAACCACTATTCGCCGGTCTATGCGCGGGCCGATTCTGCGTCGAGGCTGGGTTTCGCGTGGAGCGATGCGCCGGCGGACGCGCCGCGCTCGCCCATCGGATGGCAGATCGATCCCGCCGCCTTTCGCGACGTCCTGCTCGATGCCTGCGACCGCTACGGGTTGCCGATCTACGTCACGGAGAATGGCGCGGGCGCGGTCGAGCAGGCGGACGCCTCCGGCGCCGTCGACGACCGCGAGCGCATCGACTATCTCGCGGCGTATCTCGAGGCGCTCGAAGAAGCGACCGTGCTCGGCGCGGATGTTCGAGGCTATTTCGTGTGGGCGCTGCTGGACAATTTCGAGTGGGGCGCCGGCTATGCGACCCGCTTCGGCATCGTCCGCGTGGATTACGCCACGCAGGCGCGAACGCCCAAGGCCTCGGCCCGATGGTACGCGGCGCGGATCGCGTCCCATCGCGCGAAGGCGACGGCATGACCTGCCGTCTCCTGGCCGATGTCGGCGGGACGCGAACCCGGTTCGCGCTTCTCGACGGCGACCGGCTGGGAATCATCGAATCGGTGCCGACGGGCGCCTATTCGAGCGCCGTCGATGCGTTCCGTCACTTTCTCAACGGCCAGGCACAGGGCGTTGTCGTCGAGGAGGCCGTGATCGCGGCGGCGGGTCCTGTCTCGGGTGGGCGCTGCAAGCTCACGAACGCATCCTGGGTGCTGGAGAGCGAGCAGCTGCAGCGCCTCCTGTCGCTGCGCGACGTCACGCTCGTCAACGATCTCGCCGCGCTCGCCTGGGGCGTGCCGAGCCTGACGGACGGTGACGTCGTCTCCATCGGCGACGGCTACTGCGATCCGGGCAGTCCGGTCGTCCTGCTGGCGCCCGGCACCGGACTGGGTGTCGCCTGCTACATTCCCGGCGCAGAGAGCCCGCACGTGCTGTCGAGCGAAGGCGGGCATGCGACCCTGGCGGCGGGAGATGCGGCCGAAGCATCCGTGATCGAATTCCTGCGCCACCGCTTCGACCATGTTTCTGCCGAACGCGTGCTCTCGGGAGGCGGGCTGGTGAATCTCTACCAGGCGCTCGGCGGCCACGAGGGCCGCGCCGGAGCGGCCACGCCCGAAGAGATCGTGCGCGGTGCTCTGCAGGGCGGCAACTCGCAGGCCGGCGAGGCGGTCGACATGTTCTGCGGCTTCCTCGGGTCCTTCGCGGGCGATCTGGCGCTTCTGTTTGGCGCCAAAGGCGGTGTGCAGCTCGGGGGCGGCATCGCACCGCGGCTCGTTTCAGTGCTGCAGCGCTCGGCGTTCCGGGCGAAGTTCGTTCGCAAGGGTCGATTCGAGTCCTATGCCGCCCGCATCGCGACCCGCGTCATCGTCCGTCCGGAGCCGACCTTCCTCGGCCTCAAGGCCCTGGCGACGAGAAGCGGGACGTGAGGGAAGACGCGCCCTCCGCCGTGGGACGAGGATCGCTGCGCCGTTTCTGGCGCACGGCCGCGGGTTTCGGAATCGGCGCGGGAAGCTGGCTGCCCTGGCTTCTCATCGGGGCGCTCGTCGTCTGCGTGGTCGCCCAACTGCTCGTGCAGTACAGGCTGAACATCTGGAACCGCGACTTCTTCGATGCGCTGGAGCAGCGCAACGGATCGGAGATCCGGAACCAGACCTACCTCTTGCCGCAGTTCGCGGCAGCCAGCATCGCGCTGGCCGCCTTCGCGGTCTGGGCGCGCATGACCTTTCAGCGGCGGTGGCGTGGTTGGCTGACCAATCGCCTGCTCGAACTCTGGCTCGATAACGACAACTGTCGTCGGCTCGATGCCGGCGCGGACGAACCGCAGCTGCCGGAATATCGCATCGCCGAGGATGCCCGCATCGCCACGGATGCGCCGATCGATCTCGTCACCGGACTCCTGTCTTCGGTCCTGACCGCTTCGACCTTCGTGGTCGTCCTGTGGACGATCGGCGGCAGCCTTCCCGTCGGCCCGCGCGAGCTCGACTTCGAGTTGCCGGGTTACCTGGTCTTCGCCAGCGTTCTCTATGCAGCCCTGACGACGGGATTGATGATCCTCGTGGGCCGCCGGATGGCACATGTCATCGAGCGGAAGAATCAGGCGGAATCCGAGTTGAAGTTCGCCGTCGCGCGGCTCCGCTCGGCGCAGGGCGACCAACGGGCATCCGGCGCGGTCGCCCAGGCCGCGCCCGTGGGCTTTGCCCTGGCGGAGGTGTTGCGCACCTGGGCCTCGCTGTGCGGCCAGCATGTGCGAACGACGCTCGTCTCGCACGGCAACACGCTGCTCGCGCCGATCATCGGACTGATCCTCTGTGTCCCCAAGTACATCGACCGGTCCCTGTCGCTGGGGGAGGTGACGCAGGCCGCGGCGGCGTTCGCGGCGGTCCAGATCGCGTTCAACTGGCTGGTCGACAACTATCCGAGGCTGGCCGAATGGGCGTCGTCCGCCAGCCGCGTCGGCGTCCTGCTGCGGGCGATCGACAGGCTCGCGGCGTCGCGGGGTTGATGTACGTCAAGGGGCCGACTTTCCGGGCATGCGACGATGATTCGTCCGTGAGGGGAGGCTGCCGTGACGAAGGATACCTACGGTTATCTCGGCGTCGAACCGGGTGTGCTGCGCGAACAGCTGGAGAAGCTGGCGGCGACCCTCGAGACCATGGTGAACGCCGAGACCAAGGAGGCGCGGCACAGCGCCGACGAGGCCGCCCGCGGCCTGCTGGCCAAGGCCAGGGCGCTCGCCGACAAGATCGATGTGGATCAAGCCGCGGCGCTGGCGCGGGATGGCCGCCAGGAGCTCGAACGGTCGATCCGCGAACGGCCCTGGACGTCGGTGGCCTGCGCCGCGGCCGCCGGCCTGCTGCTGGGTGTCCTGTTGGTGCGCCGGTGAGCGACGCAAAGGCGGCATTGCCGGGCGCCGCGTCCGTCATGAGCATGGCGCTGCGGATACTCGGCCTGATGGCGGCCACCATCGCGGGCAACGCCGCCCGCAGGACCGCCCGACGAATCGGCGGGTGGAGCATTGTGTTGGTGCTCTGCACCGTCAGCATCGCGTTTTTCAGCTTTGCCGCGTTCAGCTTCCTCGCGCGTTGGCTCGACAGTGCCTCTGCCGCGCTGATCCTCGGCGGCGCGTATCTCGTGGCCGCGCTCGTCCTCGCTCTGATTGTCCAGTCGGCTGACCGCAGACCACCGGCCCGCTGATCGTCATTCACGTTGAGGCACTCCCATGAACTACCGGACGATATTGGTGTCGTTGCCGCCGGGCCGTGCGAACGGTCGGCTGATGGCGGCATCGGTCGATCTGGCGAAGCGCTTCGACGCCGTCCTTCTCGGGCGCGCCGCGTGTCGGCCGATCCATTGCCTGTGCCACGACTATCCCGTTCCCGCCGGCCTGTTCGAGGAGGACCGCCGGCAGCGCGAGAGGCATCTGCTGGAAGCGGAGACTGATTTTCGGACGGCCACCGCGAGTCTGAAGCAGCCGGTCGACTGGAGCGGGCGGAGCTGCCTCGAGCCGCTGGCGGACCACCTCGCGGGAGAGTCGGCCGCGGCCGATCTCATCGTCGTGGGAACGGCGAAGAAGGGCGATCCGTTCGACGCCACCCGACAGCCCGATCTCTGCGATCTGGTCATGAAGGCGGGCCGACCGGTGCTGCTGCTGCCGCAATCCCGCGACCCGGCGTCTTTCGACCGCATTCTGGTGGCGTGGAAGGACTCGCGGGAGGCGCGGCGGGCGATCGCCGACGCGCTACCTCTGCTGAAGGCGGCCACCACAGTGACCGTCGTCACGATGGACGCGGCGGAGGACCTGGCGGTTGCGCGCAACAGCGTCGCGCGCGTGGCGAACTGGCTGGCACGCCATGACATCAAGGCGGAAACCCTGGTCGTTCCCACGACGAAGGCCAACGCGTCGCAGCTTCTGGAGATTGCGCGGGGTGGCGATGCCAACCTGATCGTGGCGGGCGCCTACGGATACAGTCGTGAAGGGAAATGGACGCTGGGCGGCGTCACGGCCGAGCTTCTGACGGGGGAGCGATGCGCCTTTCTTTCGCACTAGTCCTTGCCGGGGCTGCGCTGCTCCTGCTTGCGGCTTGTGGCGGCGACCGGCCGGTGCCTGCCGAGAGCGCGGCGTCGCCACAGCGCGACGAGAGGAACGAGGCCCTGAGGCAGGTCGGTGTCGACGTCCCGGCCCGCGGCAAGTTCGTCGTGGTGAACATCCCGTCGTTCGAACTCATCGCGTTCGAGAACGGCACCCCCGTCCTGCGCAGCCGGGTGGTCGTCGGGAAGCGTGCCACGCCGACGCCCGAGCTGGCGACGGCCATCGTCGCGGTGAAATTCAATCCGTCCTGGACGCCCACGCCCGCGATGGTGCGATGGGAGGGCGCCCGCTTCATGCCGCCGGGGCCGCACAACCCGCTCGGCCGGGTGCTCTTCGAACTCGACAACGATCAACTGATCTTCATGCACGACACGAACGACCGGTCGTACTTCGAGAAGGCCAGCCGTGCCTTCAGCCATGGCTGCATCCGCGTCGAGCAGGCACGCGAGCTTGCCGGCTGGGCACTGGACAGGACGCGACCGGAGATCGATTCGGCGATTGCCGCGGGTGCCACGCGACGTGTGCCGCTGACGGCCGAAATCCCCACACGGATCGTCTATCGGACGCGCTTTCCCGATGCGGCAGGGCGGCTGATCGATCATCCCGATGTCTATGGACGCGGCACGCTCGCGCAGGCCGCCGGCGATCGTCAGGGATCGGAAAATTGCTCAGGCGCGCTTTGAAGCGGCGGGCTGCGTGGGGAATGTCAGGCCCGATCAGCAGCCCTGGAGATGGCGCAGACCCTTGATGTCGCACAGGTCCACGTCGCGGCTTCCCGAGCGCAACCCGATGAGGTGGTTGCGCGCCAGCTGCGTCAGGGTGCGCGATACCGTCTCGATGGTGAGGCCGAGATGGTCGGCGATATCGGCGCGCTGCATCGGCAGGACGACATGTCCGTCCTCCTGCGAGAGGCGCGCCGCCATTTCCAGCAGGAAGCTGGCGAGCTTCTCCTGCGCCGTCTTGCGGCCGAGCAGCAGCATGTGGTCCTGCGCCCGCTCGAGGCTCCGCATCATCGACATCATGACCTGCTCGCCGAAGGCGGGATCGTCGGCCGTCAGCTCGACGAGCCGGGACCGCCGGAAGGCGATCACGGACGTGGCCTCGACCGCCTCGGCGGTGAAGCGGTGGTCGCTGTCGGCCTCCAGGCCGAAGATGTCGCCGGGCAGATGGAAGGCGTCGATCTGGCGACGCCCGTCGCTGAGCAGCTTGTAGGAACGGACCGAGCCCGACACCACCTTGTAGAAGTAGTCGGCCTCGTCGCCTTCGGCGAACAGCTCGTCGCCCTTGGCGAAATGCTGCGTGAGGCCTATGGCGCCGGAGCGGCGAGCGGGGGTGGTGGAGCCCTTGAAGAC
>LSKJ01000270.1 GCA_001557035.1 Rhodospirillaceae bacterium CCH5-H10
CGTGTAAACCGATGCACCGCGCACATCGTTGTCGCTGTGCGCATCCGCATGGAGCGAAAGGAAGAGATCGGCCTTGGCGGCCTGGGCGCGAGCGACACGTTCACGTAACGCGACATAACTGTCCGTGTTCCGCGACAGCAGGACCCTGTAACGGTTGCCGGCCAGCAGTTCGCGCTGCAGATCGCGCGCGATCGCGAGAACGACGTTCTTCTCCCGGGTCCCGCGGCCGCCCAGGGCGCCCGGATCGCGGCCGCCATGCCCGGGGTCGAGAAACACCAGTTTCGGCCGGGACATCGGCACGGTCGGTGTCGGCTTCTTGACCGATTTCTGACGCTTCGACGGTGCCGCCAGTGCGCCCCCTGCCCCCATTCCAAGCACACTCACGCCGGCCAGAACGGCGAGCAAATGACGGCGGCGGAAATCGGACATGGCGAATGCCAAGGGTCAAAGAGGGATGAAAATTATTTGAATATTATTAATCCAATATCAGAAAAGAGACTGTAATTCCAAATATTTTCAATGCTTTAAAAGATCAAATTCACACGACACAATCTTTTGATTGTCGGCCTCTCGCCAACGCCGTATGTTGCGTCCGCGAGCAGTCGCCGTCGTTCGTAGCGCGCCTTAGGGTCGCGCTCCGACGGCAGTTTCCGAGCCAGGCTGGGCTCGCGCCTTTGCAGAAATGGGGGCGCGGCCGGTCTGCGGAGAGACTGTCAGGCAGGCGGTGGCTATCAGGAAACTCGAGGTTGGCAGGACCCAGTCGTGGTCCGGCGGCGTGAAGCTTCCCCGTCTTGGCCGGAGTTGGCCGTTCGGCGGGTCGATGACGCACCGCTCCCCTCGCACGACGGAGGCGACATGGCCGCCGGTCGCTCGCACCGGTAGGGATCGGACGCCTCGGAGCGAGCCCATGGCAAGGCGTATGCTCATCGATGCAAGTCACCCGGAAGAGACCCGGGTCGTTGTGGTCGATGGAACGAGACTTGAAGAATTCGACTTCGAAACCGCGAGCCGCAAGCCCCTGAAGGGCAACATATATCTCGCGAAAGTCATCCGCATCGAACCGTCGCTCCAGGCGGCGTTCGTCGAGTACGGCGGCAACCGGCACGGCTTCCTGGCCTTCTCGGAAATCCACCCGGACTACTATCAGATCCCCGTCGCCGACCGCGAACGGCTGATCGCCGAACAGCATCGCCTGCACGCCGAGGCTGAAGAGGACGAGCCGCGCCGACGCAATCGGGTCGATCGCACTGACATCGAAGAGGCCCGCGAGGCAGTCGCCGCAGAAGCGGTCCCCGCCCCCGACGCCCCCACCGAAGCGGTTGCCGGCGAGCCTGGCCCCGAGG
>LSKJ01000271.1 GCA_001557035.1 Rhodospirillaceae bacterium CCH5-H10
AGCTTGAGGAAACAATGCCCGACACCGCCATTACCCCGACCATTCCGACGGCCCCCGTCACGCCCGCGATCCTCGAAAGCCTGCGCGCCATTGTGGGCGACAAGGGCCTGATCGCTGACGACCAGGGCAAACAGCCCTTCGTCACCGACTGGCGCGGCTCGATCGTGGGCAATGCCGCCGTCGTCGTGCGGCCGGCGAATGTCGAGGAAGTCTCCAGGGTCGTTAAGCTCTGCCATGACAACGGGATCGCCATCGTGCCCCAGGCCGGCAACACCGGCCTGATGGGCGGCGCAACGCCCTGGCCCACGCATACCGGCATCGTCCTGTCGGTCGGCCGCATGAACAAGGTGCTGAACGTCGATCCGGTCGGCTACTCGATGACCGTCGAGTCGGGCTGCGTGCTGCAGACATTGCAGGAGACCGCGGCCAGTCACGACCGTTTCTTCCCGCTGTTCCTGGGCGCCCAGGGCTCCTGCATGATCGGTGGCAATCTCTCGACCAATGCCGGCGGCGTGCAGGTGCTGCGCTACGGCAACGCCCGCAACCTCGTCATGGGCCTCGAAGTGGTGCTGCCCAACGGCGACATCTGGAACGGGCTGCGCGCGCTCAAGAAGGACAATACCGGCTACGACCTCAAGCACCTGTTCATGGGCGCCGAGGGAACGCTGGGCATCATCACCAAGGCGGTGCTGAAGTTGTGGCCCGCCGCCAAGGACGTGGCCACCGCCTGGCTGGCCATCCGCGATCCGCAGGCCGCCATCGAGATCCTGTCCGAGGCACACGCCGCGTCGGAGGACAATGTCGGATCGTGCGAGCTGATGAGCCGGACCTGCACCGACATGGTCCTGCGCAACATCCCGGGCACGCAGGATCCGCTGAAGGCCGACACGGAATGGTTCCTGCTGCTCGAATGGACATCGGCGCGTCCCAAGGCCGAGGGCGCCGAGGGCATGTCGGAGAAGATGGAGCAGTTCCTCGCCGACCAGATGGAAGCGGGCCGCGTGATCGACGCCGTCATCGCCCAGAGCGAGGCGCAGGCGCGCAACATGTGGGTGATCCGCGAGTCGGTCGCGCCCGCATCGCGCGCCGAAGGGCCGGGCCTCAGCTACGACATCTCGGTCTCGATCTCGAAGGTGCCGGAATTCATCGAACGCGGCCTCAAGGCCGCGCTCGACATCCTGCCCAGCATCCGCCCCTACCCGCTCGGCCATATCGGCGACGGCAACATCCATTTCTCCTTCATGGGCCCGAAGGGCATGGATCGCGAGACGCTCAAGCAGTACTCACCCGCCATCACGCGCGCGGTGAACGACCTGGTGACGAGCCTCGACGGATCGATCTCGGCCGAGCACGGCATCGGCATCGACAAGCTCGACGAGCTTGCCCATTACCGCAGCCGGATCGAGCTCGACACGATGCGCACGATCAAGCGCGCGCTCGACCCCAGGAACATCATGAACCCCGGCAAGGTGCTGCGCGTCTGATGACCGATTTCGTCGAAAAGCTGTGCGCCATCGTCGGCGACAAGGGCCTGATCACCGACGAGCAGGGCAAGCATCCCTACGTCACCGACTGGCGCGAGAGCTTCGTCGGCGGCGCGCTCGCCGTGGTGCGGCCGGCGAATACCGAGGAAGTGGCCGCTGTCGTGAGGCTCTGCGCGGCCGAGAAGGTCGCGGTGGTGCCGCAGGGTGGCAATACCGGCCTGGTGGGCGGCGGCACGCCCAACGAAAAGGGCCGCGAGATCGTACTCTCGCTCAACCGCATGACGCGCATCACCGACATCGACCTGATCGGCTATTCGATGACCGTCGAGGCCGGCGTCATCCTGAAGACCATCCAGGAGACGGCGGCGGCGAACGATCGCCTGTTTCCCCTGTCGCTGGCAGCCGAAGGAAGCTGCACGATCGGCGGCAATCTCTCGACCAATGCCGGCGGCGTGCAGGTCCTGCACTACGGCAATGCCCGCCAGCTCGTGCTCGGCCTCGAAGTGGTGACGCCGCAAGGCGAGATCTGGAACGGGCTGCGTGCGCTCAAGAAGGACAATACCGGCTACGACCTGCGCGACCTCTATCTCGGCGCCGAAGGCACGCTGGGCATCATCACCCGGGCGGTGCTGAAGCTGTGGCCCAAGCCCAAGGACGTCGCGACCGCCTGGGTCGCCGTCACCACGCCCGAGGCCGCCGTTGCCCTATTGAGCGGCGCGCATGCCGCCTCGGAAGACAACGTCACCTCCTGCGAGTTGATGGGCCGCCAGGGCATCGACCTGGTGCTGCAACACATTCCGGGCGCCGCCGACCCGCTGGCAGAGCGCCACGATTGGTACGTGCTGCTGGAATGGTCCTCGACCCGCGCCCGGCGCGAGGGGGAGAACGCCGGCGGCCTGCGCGAAAAGATGGAAGCCTATCTCGGCGAGGCGATGGAACAGGGGCTCGTGCTCGACGCCACCATCGCCCAGAACGAGACGCAGGCCCGCGCGCTTTGGGCACTTCGCGAAAACCACACGGAGGCTTCCAAGAAGGAAGGCCCGTCCGTGAAGCACGACATCTCGGTCGCCGTCAGCAAGATCCCGACCTTCGTCACCGAGGGGCTGGCCGCGATGAAGAAGGCGCTGCCCGAATGCCGGCCGGTTACCTTCGGCCATGTCGGCGACGGCAACCTCCACTTCAACTGCCAGGCGCCCGCCGGCTGGGACAAGGCGCGCTTCATGCCGCACGCCCATGCGGTGAACGCGGCGGTCTACGACCTGGTCGTGAGCTACGGCGGTTCGATCTCGGCCGAGCACGGGATCGGCCTGCTCAAGGTCGACGAGCTCGCCCACTACCGCAGCAAGGTCGAGATCGACACGATGCGCACCATCAAGCGTGCGCTGGATCCGCAGAACCTGATGAACCCGGGCAAGATCGTTAGGGTATAACGAGAGCTGAATAGCCGCTCTTACAAAAACCACCGTCGTCTCGACCGGAGCGCCGCAGGCGCGTAGCGGAGAGACCTTCTCTACGCCAAAAGCTGGCTATTCGTGGAGAGAAGGTCTCTCCGCTACGCCTCGCTGCGCGAGGCTCCGGTCGAGACGACGGGAGGTTGTTTTGTCCCGCGGCGTGCGGTCATTCGTGCGATCCAAGATCTCGAAAGATCGTCCAGATACCTGTCGTCCTGAGCGCAGCGAAGGACCTAGCGGAACGACCGGAGTACTGCCTGGCTAACGCCGGATCCTTCGCTTCGCTCAGGATGACAAGAGCAGCTCTAAGGCCGCGGCGTGCGGTCGTTCGTGCGGTCGACGATCTCGAACTGGACATCGGTGATCTTTCCGTCGTGATGAGGGCGCGCTGGCGACGGGGGCTCCACGTCGCGGCGGAAGAAACTCAGGATCCAGCGCTTGGCCCGGAAGGCCAGCAGCAGCACGAGCAGGACGGCGGCCACGCCCGCGATTACGGCAAAGCCCAGCACCGCCAGCACGACGAAGCCGATCAGCCCGAGGATCGCCTGGATCCAGACGCGGGGCGGCAGGCGCGACAGCATTTCGAGGAATTGCTTGCCGTTCATGGTGCCCAGCGCTTCTCGAATTCCCAGACTTCGCCGAATCCCATCAGCCCGTGGATGTCGTCGTATTGCGGCGCCGGGTCGCCGACGCTGGTGCCCGCGGTCTTGAGATGCGCGAAAGACTGGCGCATCGCCTCCGCGGCCACGGTCAGGCCCAGTACGGGATAGATTGCAAGGTCGAAGCCCCACTTCTTCAGCCGGTCGACCTCGGCGCGCGGCGTCTTGCCGAACTCGACCATGTTGGCGAGCAGCGGCTTGCTCACTTCCCGGCCGATGCGCTCGAGTTCCGCCTCGCTCTCGGGCGATTCGACGAAGATGATGTCGGCCCCGGATTCCTCATAGAGCTTCGCCCGGCGCAACGCCTCGTCGAGCCCCAGCGCGGTGCGCGCGTCCGTGCGCGCCACGATCAGGGTCTCTTCGTGGCGACGCGCATCCGAGGCGACGCGGAGTTTCACGGCCATCTCCTCGGCCGGCACGACGCGCCGGCCCGGCGTGTGGCCGCACTTCTTCGGCATCTCCTGATCCTCGATCTGGATCGCCGCGACGCCCGCCGCCTCGTAACCGCGGATCGTGCGCTGCACGTTCAACAGCCCACCGTAACCGGTATCGGCATCGGCGATCAGAGGGGTCTCGACCACCGAGCAGATCATCTCGGCACGGCCCAGCATGTCGGAATAGGTCGCAAGCCCCGCATCCGGCAGGCCGAGCATCGATGCGGTCGCGCCATAGCCCGTCATGTAGAGCGCCGGGAACCCCATTCGGTCCGCAACGCGCGCGGAAATGCCGTCGTAGATGCCCGGCGCCAGGATGAACTCGCCCCGCGCCAGGAAGTCGCGCAGCTTCGCTGCCTGTCGATTGCCTGCCATGTCTCTCTCCTCGCCCAGGAAAATGACGGAGTTGTGTCGGCGGGACCAGTCCCGCGACAACGAAAACGGCCGGCGATCATGGACCGCCGGCCGCTTCTTTCGTGAGATGTCAGCCGGTCAGACGGTGACGGGCTTCAGTTCCTGAGAGCCCGCCGACTTGCAGAAAGTCGTGGTCTCGGTCGTTGTCTGGCCGTTCTTGGTCGCCGTCAGCTCGATCGGGCGGCAGGTGCTGCCGTCGGCACGGCTGCTCGCCGGCGCGACCGGCTTGGCGCT
>LSKJ01000272.1 GCA_001557035.1 Rhodospirillaceae bacterium CCH5-H10
ATGCTGAACGACGCGAAGGTTCCGCTGCCGCCGCGCACCTGACACTTTCCGAACTGACAAGGAAAAGGCGGCCCTCGTGGCCGCCTTTTTTTGTTCTAGCCGTCCTTGGCAGGCGGGACCGGGAGGGGCGCCCACCGGGTGGGATGAAGCTCGGGATACTCGATCCACGGGCCGGTTTCCGCGAAGCCGGGGTCGAGGACCCCGACGTCGCTGACCCAGTAGCCCAGCGAGCGGCGGTTGGCGTCGAAACGCCAGGTACCGACGACGATTTCACGGGCCGCATTGCCGGCGAGGCCGGGGCAGAACAGAAGCAGCGGGCCCTCGTCCTTGGGAGCCGTCGCGATCGGCTGCCACGTCCCGGCCGGTCCCTGGCGCAGCGCTTCGATTTCCGCGGCCGCCCGCCACCTCACGTCACCTTCGAGAGTTCCGGAAGAACCGCCCGCCGCGCCATGGTCGGCACGGCAAAGGGCACGCAGTTCATCGACCAAATCCGCCATCTCAGCTCCCGAGCGTCGCTTCCCGGCAGTCTTTCTAGCTCAGGAGTGGCATGCTTGAAGCGCCATCCAATATATTGGAGTATATTTCCATTATGAAGGATGACATCAATCATCGGATCGCCGCCCGTGTGCGCGACCTCAGGAGCCAATCGGGCTTGTCGCTCGAGGCGCTGGCGGATGCGTGCGGGGTCAGCCGTTCCATGATCTCCCTCGTCGAGCGGGGAGAAAGCAGTCCGACGGCCGTCATTCTGGAGAAGCTGGCGACCGGTCTCGGCGTCTCGCTGGCCACGCTCTTCGAGCCACCGGCCGCACCCGCCCATCCCGTGTCGCGCCGCGCCGATCAGGTCGAATGGCGCGACCCCGCGTCGGGTTATCTGCGTCGCAACGTGTCGCCCGGCGGGTACCCTTCGCCGATCCAGATCGTGGAAGTCCAGTTTCCCGCCGGCGCCCGGGTCGCCTACGAGACGGCGGCGCGACCGGGGACGACGCACCAGCAGGTCTGGGTGCTTCAGGGAAGGATCGAGATCACGCTCGGCGAAGACCGCCACCAGCTGGACGCCGGCGATTGTCTGGCCATGGTCCTCGATCGGCCGATCGCCTACCACAATCCGACGCCCCGGCCGGCGCGCTATTGCGTGGTCATCGTGGCGCCGCGGCCGGGCTGAGCGATGGATCTCACCGATGTCGTCGCCGCCCTGCTGAGCGCGGTCCTGCACGCCGGCTGGAATGCCGCCGTGAAGGCCAGCCGCAATCCGGCGCAGGTGATGACCGCCCAGATGATCCTCGGGGCCGTGCTGGTGGTGCCGGCGCTGTTCTGGTCGGGCCTGCCGAGCCTGGCATCCTTCGGGTGGATCGCGGCATCGACGCTCATGAACACGCTCACCGTGTTTGCCCTGCTGCGGGCCTATGAACTGGGCGGGTTCGGATTGGTCTATCCCGTCGTCCGATCCCTCGCGGTGCTTCTGGTGGTGCCGATGGCGGCCGTCCTGACGGGAGAGCGGCTGGGAACGGCAGGAATGGCCGGTATCCTGGTCATATCCCTGTCCCTGATCGTGCTCGCCTGGGACGCCGCGCGGGAGCAGGGCGTTACGACCAAGGCCTTGAGGTGGATTCTGGCTGCCGGGGTCGGCACCGCTGCCTACATCATGTGCGACGCGCAGGGGGTACGCCTGTCGGATTCGCCCTGGGCCTATGGCTTCGTCGTGTCGATCACCAATGCGGTGGCCATGGGGTGGCGGCAGCGGCGTGCGGGGCCGCCCTGGGCTCCCGTGGCCGCACACTGGAAGCTTGCCTTGCCGATGGCTTTGGCCTCGATGGCCTCCTACCTGCTCATTCTATGGGTCTGGAGCCACGCGCCGATCGCGCCGGCCGCGGCCCTGCGGGACACGAGCGCAATCTTTGCCGTGCTCATCGCCGTCTTCTGGCTGAAGGAACCCTTCACGCGGACGCGCATTGCCGCCGTGCTGCTGGCCGCCGCCGCCGTGCCGCTGCTGCGCTTCGGCTGAGCGGGACGGGCTTGTGCGCCGCGCAGCCGGGTGACAGCATCGGCGTCGACGACAGCGTCCCGTACCCGGCCGAGGAGACTCCCATGGAAGTCGATGGTCTTGTCACGGCGTTGGAGCGTATCGAGCACGCCACTCGTGATTTCATGCACCCGCCCGACCGCGCCGACCGGTCGGGCGCCCTTCTCGACGTGCTGGCGGAATGTGGAAGGGCCCTCGGCCATCCCTATGCGATCGATCCGGGGCTCGACGATGCGCGCAGCGAAGCGTCCCGCCACTGCGCCGCGGTCCAGGAGAACCTCTCGGCGGTGCTGGAAGAGGTGCGACAGCTCCACATGACCGTCAGCGGGCTGCTGCCCTCGCTCGTCCGGATCGCCGACCGCGAGTGACCTGACGCAAAAAAGCCGGGGACGGGCCCCGGCTTTCATCGCGTCTCGTTGGGCTCGATCCCAGCCCCCTCGATCTCAACCTTCGTCGAGGAAGCTGCGCAGCATGCGCGAGCGGCTCGGGTGCTTGAGCTTGCGCAGCGCCTTCGCCTCGATCTGGCGGATACGTTCGCGTGTGACCGAGAACTGCTGGCCGACTTCTTCCAGCGTGTGATCGGTGTTCATGCCGATGCCGAAGCGCATGCGCAGCACGCGCTCCTCGCGCGGCGTCAGCGTCGCCAGCACCCGCGTCGTGCTTTCGCGCAGATTGCCCTGGATCGCCGCCTCGAGCGGGATCACGGCGTTCTTGTCCTCGATGAAGTCGCCGAGGTGGCTGTCTTCCTCGTCGCCGATCGGCGTTTCGAGCGAGATCGGCTCCTTGGCGATCTTCAGGACCTTGCGCACCTTCTCGAGCGGCATGCCGAGCTTCTCGGCCAACTCCTCGGGCTGCGGCTCGCGGCCGATCTCGTGCAGCATCTGGCGGCTGGTGCGGACCAGCTTGTTGATGGTCTCGATCATGTGGACCGGGATGCGGATGGTGCGCGCCTGGTCGGCGATCGAGCGCGTGATGGCCTGACGGATCCACCACGTGGCGTAGGTCGAGAACTTGTAGCCGCGGCGGTACTCGAACTTGTCGACCGCCTTCATCAGGCCGATGTTGCCTTCCTGGATGAGGTCGAGGAACTGCAGGCCGCGGTTCGTGTACTTCTTGGCGATCGAGATCACGAGGCGGAGGTTGGCCTCGATCATCTCCTTCTTCGCCCGCATCATCTCGCGCTCGCCGTCCTGGACGGTCTTGCACATGCGGCGGAACTCGAAGATCGGGGCGCCGGCGTGATCGGAAATCTCGCGGATTTCCGTCCGGATCTTCTCGATCTCCGGGCCGCGCTTCTTGGCGAAGTCCTTCCAGCCCCGGCCCGGCAGCTTGCCGACCTTCTCGAGCCAGTTGGGATCGATTTCGTGCGTCAGGTAGTTGTCGAGGAAGTCCTGGCGCGAGATGCGGAAGCTTTCCGCCGTCCGCATCAGCTTGCCTTCCTGCGTCATCAGCTTGCGGTTCAGGTCGTACAGCGAGAGCTTGAGCTGCTCGATGCGCGCGGCGTTGATGTGCACGGTGCGCACCAGCTCGACGATCTTCTTGCGGTGCTTCTCGTAGCTCTTCTCGAAGTCGGCGCTGGGCTTCTGGCCGCGCGCGAGCGTCGACAGGCGCCGGTTCTGCACCTTCGACATCTCGATATAGACTTTGTAGATCTTCGTGAGGACGCGCAGGACCTCGGGCTTGAGCTTCTCCTCGAGCGCCGACAGCGACAGGGCGTTCTCTTCGTCGTCCTCGCCC
>LSKJ01000273.1 GCA_001557035.1 Rhodospirillaceae bacterium CCH5-H10
GCCCGGGGCGGGGTCGGGGTGGCCGGTGGCGGCTCCGTCGCTGCGGGCAAGGGCTGGGCGATCGGCGGCGGGTCTGGTGGCACAGAGGGCGCGACCGGGGATGCCCGGGCCTGCGAGGGTGGATTCGCAACTTCTTCCGGCGCGCGCATGACCCAGGCGCCGACTCCCGCTGCAGCCGCGAACATGATGGCGAACGACGTCATCACGACGGGTCGCTTGAGGAGGGGCCGTTTCAGGGAGGCAGGGGCGG
>LSKJ01000274.1 GCA_001557035.1 Rhodospirillaceae bacterium CCH5-H10
TGGCAGGCAAGGTTCAGTTCGTTCTGGAATTTGTCTCTGGGGGCGTCGGCGGCAGGATCCGGTCGATCGAGCGAATCCACACGGCACAACTCTCGGCGTACGAAAGGCCGTAGGTGTCGCGCATGCGCGCCCAGCTCTCGATGTCGGTTATCGCCTCCAGGGCGATGAGAAGGTTGCGCTGCTCCAGGTCCGTCAGGGTCGACAGTTCACGCCGGTACATGAGGCGCATGCGATCGACCGTGCGTTCGCGTGCGATCTTGACCCGCATCGCGAGCGCATCGTCCTCGTCGAAATTGTAGGTGAGCGCTCTCCAGAGCGCGACGCCGCGTTCGCATGTGCCGGCGCGCGTCTCCACCTGCGATCTGATGCGGGTTGCGCGGTCGCCGTCGACGTCACGGGCCGGCGCCAGGGCTGCCGCGTGAGCCAGCCCGTAATCGGCCGCCGCCAGGCGCAGCGCATGCAGATCGGGAAACCGCTCGAAAACCGATCGGACGGAATAGCCTGCGCGCGCCGCGATCTCCTGCGCCGTCGGCATGGGTATCGAAGGATTTTCGCGAATCAGCGCCAGATAGGCCTCGATGATGAGCTGCCTGGTACGTTCACTGCGAAGGCGACGCCCATCGATGCGGACAGGCTTGGCCGTCGCCGGCAAGCGGGATGTGCCCTCCGACGGGCTCATACCGGCTGCAGAACCGGCTTGACCGATGTGCCGATCAAGCAGGCAGGAAGATATTTAAACATGCTGTATGCGAGAACTCTGTGACATGGAAGCACTCTTGCCCGGCAAAAGCGAACCAATTGCAGATTAGAGCCCCCGCAATGCAAATACTAGGGGGTCAACTGCAAAAATGTGCCCTCAAACGCTCGATCGCACTGTCGAGCGTGCTGTCGTCCTTGCAGAAACAGAACCGGGCGAAGTAGCGCGGCGCCGCTTCGGATTGATAGAAGGCGCTCACCGGAACGGCCGTCACCCCTGCCTCGACCGTGATGTGGCGGCAGAAGTCCTCGTCGGTCCCGTTGAAGCCGAGCGGCCTGAAGTCGGTGGTGACGAAATAGGTCCCGTGCGCGGGCAGCACGTCGAAGCCGATCTGGGCAAGGGCGGTCGCCAGCCGGTCGCGTTTGCGCTGCATGTCGGCGGCCAGGGTCGAGAAATAGCTGTCGCCCAGACGCAAGCCCGTGGCCGCCCCCCATTGCAGATTGGGCGGCGTGGTGAAGGTCATGAACTGATGGGTTTTGGCGATCGCCTTCATCAGTTCCGGCGCCGCGGTGATGTAACCCACCTTCCAGCCCGTCAGGCTGAAGCTCTTGCCGGCGGAGCCGATGCGCACCGTGCGATCGCGCATGCCCGGCAGCGTCATCATCGAGATGTGGCGCCGGTCGTCGAAGATGATGTGCTCGTAGACCTCGTCGCAGATCGCATAGACGTCGTGCTGCAGGCAGAGCCCGGCGATGAACGAAAGCTCCTCCTCGTCGAAGACCTTCGAGCAGGGATTCATCGGTGTGTTGAACAGGATCAGCTTGGTCTTCAGCCCGAAGGCGGCGGCCAGCTCTTCCCGGGGCAGCCGCCAGTGCGGCGGTTCCAGGCGCACCAGCTTCGGCACGCCCCCTGCCCTGCGCACCATCGGCAGGTAGGAATCGTAGAGCGGCTCGATCAGCACGACCTCGTCGCCCGGCTCGATCAGGCCGAACAGGCAGTCGCCGAGCGCCTCGGTCGCGCCCGACGTGACCAGGACCTCGGTCTGCCAGTCGATGTCGAGCCCCTGGAACCGCTTCGCATGATCCGCAACGGCCTGGCGCAATTCGGGAATGCCCATCATGGGCGGGTACTGGTTGTGGCCGTTCAGCAGGTACTCCGCCGCCGCCGCCCGTACCTCCTCGGGTCCCTTGTCGTCGGGGAAGCCTTGGCCGAGGTTGACGGACTTGTGCTCGCGCGCGAGCGCCGACATGACTTCAAATACCGTGGTCCCGAGAGCGGACATGGTCGAGTTTGCGGGTTTCATCGGGGATTCTCTGCTGCCTTCCAATTGACCAATTTTCTGCCGATAAATTGGGCGTTTCGCCTTCTAAACAGACAGACTGTCGCCAGATTTCCCGCGTCGGCCTGTGGAAAATCTTGGCATGGTTTATGCTTCCTCGTGTGGCATACGGGCTATCCCGACCGGGAGGGCCCGGTGCCTGCGTGCGGAGTGTCTTTAGCCACATGAAGAAGATCGAAGCGATCATCAAGCCCTTCAAGCTCGATGAGGTGAAGGACGCCCTCAATCAGATCGGGCTCAAGGGCATCACGGTTCTGGAAGCCAAGGGCTTTGGCCGGCAGAAGGGCCATACCGAGCTGTATCGCGGCGCCGAGTATGTCGTGGACTTCCTTCCGAAGGTGAAGCTCGAACTCGTCATCGAGGACGAGATGGTCGAGAAGGCCGTCGAGGCGATCCGCAGTTCGGCGCATACCGGTCGCATCGGCGACGGCAAGATTTTCGTGTCGAGCATCGACGACGCGATTCGAATTCGTACTGGTGAGCGTGGTGACGCCGCCGTATGAGGACCCGGCCTTTGGGGGCTGAAGCAGTAAACCACAAGTAGAGGGACGACCGACAATGGATGCCAAACAGGTTCTGGCGATGATCAAGGAAAAGGACGTCAAGTTCGTTGACTTCCGCTTCACCGATCCTCGCGGCAAGTGGCAGCACACGGCCCGCATGGCGTCCGCCACCGACGAAGGCACCTTCGAAGACGGCGTGATGTTCGACGGCTCCTCGATCGCCGGCTGGAAGGCGATCAACGAGTCCGACATGATCCTGATGCCGGATCCGTCGACCGCCGTGCTCGACCCCTTCTCGGCCCAGACCACGCTGATCGTGAGCTGCGACGTCGTCGAGCCCTCGACCGGCCAGCTCTACGCCCGCTGCCCCCGCTCGACTGCCAAGCGCGCCGAAGCCTTCATGAAGTCGTCCGGCATCGGCGACACCGCCGTGTTCGGCCCCGAGCTCGAGTTCTTCGTGTTCGACGACGTCCGTTACGACGTCCAGATGCAGGGCAGCTTCTACAGCATCTCCTCGAACGAATCGCCGTGGAACACCGGCATCGCGGTCGAGGGCGGCAACCTCGCCCATCGTCCGGCCGTCAAGGGCGGCTACTTCCCTGTCCAGCCGGTCGACACGCACAACGACCTGCGCGCCGAGATGATGACGGTCTGCACCGACATGGGCCTCACCATGGAAATCCACCATCACGAGGTGGCCCCGGCGCAGAACGAGCTCGGCTTCAAGTTCGACACGCTCGTGAAGACCGCCGACAACGTGCAGAAGTACAAGTACTCGCTGCACAACGTCGCCCACAGCTACGGCAAGTCGCTGACCTTCATGCCGAAGCCGCTCTACGGCGACAACGGCTCGGGCATGCACACCCACCAGTCGATCTGGAAGGACGGCAAGCCGCTGTTCGCCGGGTCGGGCTATGCCGACCTCTCGGAGACGGCGCTGTACTACATCGGCGGCATCATCAAGCACGCCAAGGCGCTGAACGCCTTCACCAACGCCAGCACCAACTCCTACAAGCGCGTGATCCCGGGCTTCGAGGCGCCGGTGCTCCTGGCCTACTCGTCGCGCAACCGCTCGGCCTCGTGCCGCATCCCCTACGCGTCGTCGCCGAAGGGCAAGCGCGTCGAGGTCCGTTTCCCGGATCCGTCGGCCAACCCGTACCTCGCCTTTGCGGCGATGCTGATGGCCGGCATCGACGGCATCAACAACAAGATCCATCCGGGCGACCCGATGGATAAGAACCTGTACGACCTGCCGCCGGAAGAACTCTCCAAGGTTCCGACCGTCGCCGGCTCGCTGCGCGAGGCCCTCAACGCTCTCGACGCCGACCGCTCGTTCCTTACCAAGGGCGGCGTGTTCACCGACGACCAGATCGACGCCTACATGGAACTGAAGTGGGAAGAGGTCTACAACTGGGAACACCAGCCGGCCCCGATCGAGTACAAGATGTACTACTCGATCTGATCTTTTCCGATCTTTCGGATCATGGAAGGGCCCGCTGTTGCGGGCCCTTCTTTTGTTGGAGGATGCGCGCCGCAAAACCTTCAGAGGAAGCGGACATGGGCTGGATGGACGAAGCGATGGAGACCCTGCGTCCCTGGATCGGGCGGGTGCGCACAGTCGAGGACGATATCGGCATGATGGCCGTCCGCCGCGTCGCCGCGACCTTCGACGTCGATCCCGACAGCATCAAGCGCGGCCAGGAGTTGCCGCCGCACTGGTTCACGGTGTTCTTTGCCGAAACCGTGCGCCAGGGCGAGCTGGGTCCGGACGGCCATCCCAACAAGGGCATCGTCCTGCCGCCGATCCCGATGCCGCGCCGCATGGGCGCCGGCCGCCGCGTGCAGATCATGGGCCGCCTCAAGGCCGGCGAACCCGCGGTGAAGAAGGCCGAGGTCGCCGACATCGTCCCCAAGACCGGCCGCTCGGGCGACATCTTCGTGCTGACGATGCGCCACACGATCGAACAGGGCGGCAAGACCATCGCCTCCGACACGTTCGATGCGATCTATCGTCCCGCCGTGCCGCCGGGCCAGAAGACCACGGCCACGGTGGCCACCCAGGCGCGCACGGACCAGGCCTGGACCGAGACGACGCAGCTCACCAACACGCTCAACTTCCGCTACGGCGGGATCACCTGGAACGCCCATCGCATCCACTATGACGGCGACTACACACGCAGCGAGGAAGGCTATCCGGCGATCGTCTCCAACGGCGGCCTGTCCATGCACTTGATGGTCGACGCGGCGCTGAAGCACGCGACAGGCAATCTGACCGGCTACACCGCCCGCCTCGTCCATCCGCTCTGGGTCGGCGACCTGATCGAGGTGCGCGGCGAGGAACAGAAGGATGGCAAGCTGAAGCTGTGGGCCGCCGACAAGAACGGCGTGCTGTGCGGCGAGATGGACCTGGAGTTCGCGGCGTGAGCGGTGGTCCGCTCTCGGGCGTGAAGGTCGTGGACCTGACGACGGTGGTCGTCGGGCCGATCTGCACCCGCACGCTGGCCGACTATGGCGCCGAGGTCATCAAGGTCGAGGCGCCGGGCGGCGACCTCCTGCGCACCATGGCGCAGGGCAGTCGCAATCCAGGCATGTCGGGCAAGTTCATCAACTTCAACCGCAACAAGCTGTCGATCGTCCTCGACATCAAGAACCCGGACGGGCTGGCGGCGCTGCATCGCCTGATCGAGAAGGCCGACGTGTTCGTGAGCAACGTGCGGCCCGAGGCGCTGACGCGCGCCGGGCTGGACTTCAAGAGCCTGTCGAAGAAGAATCCGAAGCTGATCCACTGCTCGATCCTCGCCTTCGGCCGTGGCGGTCGCTACTACAACCGCCCCGCCTACGATCCGATCGTGCAGAGCCTGTCGGGCGTCGCCGGCACGCTCGAACGCGCCACCGGCGAGCCGCGCTTCGTGCCGATGGTGATGAGCGACCACACGACCGGCCTCATCGCCGCCCAGTGCATCGGCTTCGCGCTCTATCGCCGCGAGAAGACCGGCCAGGGCGAGGCGATCGACGTGCCCATGCTGGAGAACATGGCCTCGTTCGTGTCGAGCGAGCATCTGGGCGCGGCGACCTTCGATCCGCCCGTCGGGCCCACCGGCGACAATCGCCTGCTGAGCCCGGACTACCGGCCGCTGCCGACCAGGGATGGCTACATCACGGTCGGCCCCAACACCAATCAACAGGCCTTCGCCTTCTTCGAGGCGATCGGCCGGCCGGAACTCAAGACCGACCCGCGCTTCGACAGCGCCGCCTCGCGCACGAAGAACGCCGCCGCCTACTTCGTCGTCCGCAAGGAGGGCCTTGCGCAGAAGACGACCGCGGAATGGCTGGAGATCTTCGACAAGGCCGACGTGCCGGCGGCCCGCTACAACACGATCGACGACCTGCTGACCGATCCGCATCTCGGCGACGTCGGCTTCTTCCAGCCCGAGGATCATCCCAGCGAAGGCCGCATCCGGCGATCGCGTCGGGCCAACGCGTTCTCCGGCGGCGAACGGGAAGTCGAGACCCACGCGCCGACCCTGGGCGAGCATACGAACGCAATTCTTGCCGGCGCCGGCTACAGCGAGGCCGAGATAGAAAAGATGCGGGCCTCCGGCGCCGCGCGCTAACCGAAGCGCACGCTTACGGTCCGATCCGATCGCGACGCGACCGACACGACCTCGCCGGCCGGCGGCCCCTTTTCCTTGCCGGTCGGCACCAGCGCAAGGCGCCGCCGCTCTCCCGGCAGGAGGAAGAACCCTTCGTCCTCGCCGCGGTAGCCCGGCGCTTCGATCTGGATGCAGGGCGCAAATCTGGTCGCCTGGACGATGACGGCCCATTCCGCCCCTTCGCGCTGAAGTGTCGCCGACAGGCCGGGATCATGCGCGACCGCGGCGCGGCCCAGCGGATAGTGCGCGGCCTCCGCGAGCCGCGCGCCCGTGACGGCGTCGGACAAGGTCACGACCGCGACCTCGAGCGAGAGCGCGCCGAAGCGATAGGCGTAGGTGATGTCGAAGAAGGATCCGACGATCTCCGCGGAACTCAGCGTCCGGGCGCCATGGGCCGGCAGCGTCACCTCGCGCTCGCGTCGCATCACCACGACGTCGCCGGCCTGGAGGCAGACGAGTGACAGCGTTGCGTGCACCGGCGTGGCGGTGTCGTTGATCAAGTGCACGCCGAGCCCGTTCAGCCCCTCGTCAGTCACGACGACCTGCACCGGCCTGAACGCGCGGCGCAGCCCATGCCATGCCTGCTTGGGATTGCCATCGGAAGCGATCACGCCCCAGCCCGGCCCGGGGCTGAGGTCCTTGAGCATCCAGACGAGCGCTCCGTTGCAGGGAGACGCCGGACGGCGCCATTCGGCGATCACGGTTTCCATCACGTCGCCGGTCAGGGCACGCGAGAGCCGCCCGTAGTGGGCAGGGTCGTCGGCCTGGAGCCGCGCCGCGTCGACGCCGTGCAGCAGGCCAAGATAGTGGTCGCGGACCGTGGCGAAGTCCCATTCGGCACCGCGATCCCTCGGGACCATGTCGGACGACCGTACGGGACCGGCGGGCACGTTGGCGAAGGCCAGGCATTCCGATGCGAAGCGCACGCCGGCGCGGCGCGCGTCCTCCAGCGGCCGCCGATAGGCTCCGACTCCGTAATAGTGGGAAACGCCGGCATCGGCCTGGAACGGCAAGTCGCCACCCTCGGGGGATTGCGCGAGATAGGGAACATCCGGACAGAGAGAGTTCGCGATGGCCGGGAGGATCTCGTCGTAGAGCGTGCCGCTCCAGAGGGTTGGGGTCAGGCCGAGCATCGCAGCCTGCTGGGCGATTTCGCTGCCGCCGCACAGCAGAGCGAGGGAAGGATGCATCCGTGCGCGCGAGAGGAACTGATGCGCTTCCCGCTCGACGCTCGCCCGGAACGCAGGATCGCCGATCGGATAATCCATATTGGCGAACATGAAATCGTGCCAGACCAGGATGCCGAGTTCATCGCACAGGGCAAAGAACGCGTCGCTCTCGTAGATCATCGTTCCGCCGACGCGGATCATGTTCATGTGCGCGTCGCGCGCCTGTCGCAGCCACGGCAGAAGCGATTCGCGGTCGCTGGCCAGCGTCACGAGGTCCGCCGCACTCCAGCAGGCGCCGCGGGCAAAGACCGGCTGGCCGTTGATGCGGAACCCGAAGCCGTGCCCGTCCGGTCCCCGATCGATCTCCACGGATCGGAAACCGACCCGCCCGAGGTCGACCTCGATTTCGCCGATCCGGGCGCAGGCACGGTAGAGGAAAGGCGTGCCATGGGTATGGAGCCACCATCTCTCGACTTCGGGCAGGCGCAGACTGCCCTCGAGCCTGCCCGTTTCCGTCCAGTGCAGAGGCGCCGTCACACCGCCGACGTCGAGCACCGCTGCCGGGCGATCGAGGCGATCGCCGATGTCGAGCGTGACGCGGACCAGTCCGTCCGCACCATCGAGCGTCGCGCGAACCTCGACGACCGTGACGCGCTGCGGCCCCGCCGGTTCCTCGATTTCGATGCCGCGCCAGGGACCCACGGCATGGACCGGCGGCTGCCAGCCGGTCATGTGGCCCAGCAGGGTCGTGCGGACGTGCCTCAGCCCGTTGTTGGCGACCAGCGTGGTCCGCCATCGCGCCCTGCCCTTGCGCCGCGCCAGCTCGGCATCGAGCGAGCGGAAGACGATGACGAGCTCGTTCTCACCGTCGAAATCGACCTCGACCTCGTGCGCGAGGAACATGTTGTCCGAAACGAGGATCGATCGGCCATTCAGCCAGGCCTCGGCCAGGGTCGCGAGCCCGTTGAAACGCAGGACGCGTCGCCCGCTGCCGCGGACAGACGTGCGATACCAGATGTCCTTGTCGTGAAGCGGCGCCGGATCCTCCTCGGTCCAGCGGCCGGCGTCGCGCAATGCCTGGGCGGCCGTGCCCGGCACCACCGCGCCGATCCAGTCGGTCACGCTCGAAAGCGCGCTCGGATGGGACACGACACCCGGCGCGGTGCAGGCGAGACGCCATTGGCCGCCGAGGGGCGCAAATCCCGCCATCAGTCGAACCGTTCCCCGAGCGTCGCGAAGATCAGATCGTAGTCGGCTTCCAGCGGCTGAAGATCCACGGCACCGGCGTCGAACCTGCGGCGATGGACCATCCGCGCGAGCTGGAACTGGACTGCCTTGGCGGCCTCGGCGAGATGACGACTGGCCGAGGCTGCGGGAGCGAGTCCATCCAGACCCTGGGCACCCAGCCAATCGAGATAGGTCCCCAGCATCTCGAAGTTGGCGCCGAGTTGTCGCGGCACGTTGAAGGCATGGAGATGGAAATGGCCCATGCCGCGATGCGCGAGCCCTTCCAGAAGCGCCGGCAGCGCCGCCCGCCATTCGCGGATGGGATGGCGGCGCGGCCTGCGCTCGAGATGGCCCCGCAGCAGGGCGACGGACGCTTCCACCAGCGCCGGGCCGGTGAGAGCCACGCCGTCCCGCTTGACGAATTCGGCATAGGGAAAGAGCACGACCGGCTCATGGAACAGCCCGTCATAGTCGGCTGCCGCGAGTTCGTAGTAACCCGTGCCGTGGAAGTAACCCAGCCGCCTTTCCCGCGGATCGAGCGCGATCACCGCGATGCTGGTCTTCACATGCGCCTTCCGGTACGCGTCGCCGGCATCGGGCAGCCAGAAGGCGTCGACCTCGACCAGCACCGGCCGGCCGCGCCGGAGCTGTTCCATCGACTGCGCCTCGACCGAATCGAAGATCGGCAGCTCCTGAACCGAAAGGCCGAAGAGGCGCTGCAGGTCCTCGAGCGGGAACTTGAAGAAGGTGAAGTGGTCTCCTTCGAAATCCTGCAACACCGTGAAGGAGAGCGCCGCCTCGGCGGGATGGCCGAGAGCCGGCAGCAGTTCGATCCAGAGGTCGACGTAGCAGTTGGTCTCCGGCCAGATCCGGTCGCCGCCGTGCAGGGCGCTGGAGCGCCATGTCGCCGGGCTGATGCCCAGCAGGTCGACGCCGTCAGAGTCCGAGGACATTGCGCACGCCGGCCGGCCAGTCGCCGGGAACGAAGCCGTGATGGCGAAGAAGCGCGAGCGTCAGCCGCTCGACCCCGAAGCCGACGCATGCCGTATGGGCCGTGTCGCCCGTGAACGCCTCGATCGCCCAGGCTCTTCCGAAGAGATCGCGATGATCGTTGAAGCTGACGCAGGCCGTGCGCGGTGCCGCCGCCACGATCGGCACCAGCAACTCGAACTTGAGACTCTTCTCCCGCTGGCTGCTTGCAAGAATACGACCGGCCCTGCCGAAGAAGGGATCGCTCGCGACCTCGATCGCGAGCGGCAATCCCAGCGATTCTACCAGCGACCGCGCGCGCTCCATCCACGTCTCGCGAAAGGATTCGATCTGCTCCGCCGAGCCGATACGGACGTGCTCGCGTTGACGGAACATCTGCATCCGCGCCGGATCGATCGAGGGCTCGTACCGGAAACACCAGGTGTAAACATCGACAAGGGCCCCTTGCGCCGGCACTCGTCCGCGCGATGCGACGACGGGATAGACTCCGTAACAGGCGGCCGGGGTCAGGGCGACGCCGGTCGGCCGCTGCATACCCGACCAGTCGTCGCCCTTCGACAGGCTGTCGAGCAGGATGCGGTGATCTTCGTCGCCACCGGAAAAACTCGCCACCGTGCCCGCGAGGTGCGGGAAGTTCCGCAGATAGCCGCTCTTCTCGAGCTGCAGGCTGCCGATCCCCGGCGGAAACCGCATGACCTCGGGCCGATCCGCATCGCCCACCGCACCGATCGCCGCATTGAGTCCCTCGACGATCCTCTCGAAGGTCCCGCTGCGTCCGAACAGGCCGTCGACGCCCATGGAAATCAGCAGCCCGTGCTGCAGCAGATCATCCCGGAATTGTTTGTAGGCGGCAGCGGGGTCTGTCACGCCAGCAGCCCCGGATCGTCCCGCAGCGCCAGGGCGAGGCCCGCATTGTTCGCCACGATGCGGTCGTTGCTCACCATCACGACCGCCGAATGGGCGTCGCGCAGCAGGCGTCCGATGCTGAAGGCCGAATCGTTGCGATAGCCTTCAAGACCGCAGATCAGCATGGCCTCCCCGACGATACTCACCACCTTCCGGGAGCTGAGCATCTTGAGGTTGTTCATTGCGAGCGCAAACGGCAGCGCGGACAGCGCATCGCCGGATCCGGCTGCAGCCTCATAGTCGCGTAGACAGGCCAGCAACTCGCCCTTCATCGACTGCAATTCACCCATGGCTTCCGCAAGCCGCGCGGCGCCGATCGGCGGTACGCCGGGCTTCCTCTTCGCTTCGGCCCGGACGAAGCCC
>LSKJ01000275.1 GCA_001557035.1 Rhodospirillaceae bacterium CCH5-H10
GGCGCGTTCGAGGCCGCGGCCACCGCCATGGGCGCGCCAGTCGGCGAGCGACAGTGGATCGACGATGCCGCAGCGCGCGAAGGTGAGCCGCGTCTGGCGCTTCAGGAAAGGAATGTCCTCGGGCCGGCCGAGATATAGCGGATGACCGGCACCACCTGTCAGCAGGCCCGGCGCGTCGCCTGGCCTTACGGGGCCAAAGGCAATGCGCCCATCCGGCGTCTCGACTTCGACCATCGGCTCCAGCCAGAACAAGCCGCGCGAACCGGTGCGCACGATCTGGATTTCGATGCCGTGCCGCCGAGCCTCGTCGTGCAACGCGGCCGCCACCTTGTCGGCGCCGAAGGCCCGGGCGGCGGCATCGCGCGGCACGAAGAAGCGCATCGTCATCGCGACACCTCGCGCACGATCTCGCTGATCGAGCCGTCGTCCAGCCGCGCCATCGGCTCGCCATCGAGCATCGCCGCGGGTGCGGAGGCGCACAGGCCCAGGCAATAGATCGCCTCGACCGTGACCCTGCCGTCGGCCGTCGTGCCGCCCCATTCAAGGCCGAAGCGATCCAGCAGGCGACGCGCGAGGCCCTCGCCCTCCATCGACTGGCAGGCCTCGGCGCGGCAGATCTTCAGCACATGACGGCCCGCCGGCCGGTCGCGGAAATCGTGATAGAAGGAGACGACGCCGTGCAACTCGGCGCGCGTGACGTTCATCGCCTGCGCCAGAAAGGCGATTGCCGGCTCCGGGATGCAACCGAACGACGCCTGGATGTCGTGCAGGATCGGCAGCAGGCGTCCCTCCCGCCCCTCATGCCGGCGGACGATTTCGCTCGCATCGGCTTCGTCCCACCGCATCGACACCTGAACTCCGCCCGGCTTTGCTGGGAGAATGCTCGGCGGACGAGGCGTCGGTCTCAATAAAGGTGTTCGGTGGTGCGATAGAACAAACCTATCGATCGCCACTTTCTGACTTGAGATCACCCGTCAGACCGGCGAGCCGGTTGGCCTCGGCCACCAGGGCGTTCGCCAGAGGGGTCATCGGCTCGCGCCGGGGTACGACGAGGCCGATCGAGTGCGTCGCGTCGGGCTCGACGATCGGAATCGAGCGCAGATGCTCGGTGAGGCCCAGCGTGTCGGCCAGCTTCTGCGGCATCACGCTGGCCCATCGGCCGGTCCGGACATGCGAGAACAGCACGATCATCGAATTCGATTCGAGCGTAGGATCGGCCTGGCCGCCGGCTTCGTGCAGAAGCTGGTCGATGATGCGCCGGTTCTGCATGTCGGGGGTCAGCAGGCAGAGCGGGATGCGGCCGACCTCGGCCCAGGTGACGCTGTCGCGATCGCCGAGCGGGCTGTTCTCGGACGTGAGCAGGCGATACTGCTCGGTATAGAGCGGCACCGCCCGCAGCCGCCCCAGCGGCTCGTTGTCTATGTAGGTCAGGCCGGCATCGACCTCTAGATTCTCCAGCATCGCCAGGATCTCGACCGAGGTTCGCGACAGGATGGTGAACTTCACGTTGGGATGTCGCGCCCGGAACGGCGTGGTGAGCGCCGACACCATCGCGAGCGCCGTCGGAATCGCCGCGATGCGCAGCCGGCCGCTCAGCCCCTTTCGCAACGACGTCACTTCCTGCCGCATCGCGCGCGTGTCGGCCACGATGCCGCGTGCCCAGTCGAGCACGCGATCGCCTTCGGGCGTGAAGCCGATGAAGCGCGAGGTCCGCTGCACCAGCATCACGCCGAGCATGTCCTCGAGGCTCTTGATGCCGGCGGAGAAAGTCGGCTGGGTGACGCCGCACAGTTCGGCCGCCTTGCTGAAATTCCGCTCCTGGGAGAGCGCGAGCAGGAATTCCAGTTTGTCGATCATACCGGGAGACTAGCCGAAAACCGCCACTCCCGCTGCCCCGCCGAGCTACATGGCCATCCTGGCCTTTTCGGCCTCCTGCTGCAGGCTCCACGGAGCGCGGTAGCCGGCGCGCCAGTCGGGCGGAAGTTCGCAGGGCCGGAGGTCGAAGCTCGCATAGGTCGCCGGCTTGCCGCGCACGATGTCGCCCATGTGCGGGCTGCTGATCGGCGAGGGCACGTAGCAGAACGAATCGGCCGACGAA
>LSKJ01000276.1 GCA_001557035.1 Rhodospirillaceae bacterium CCH5-H10
GTGCTGTCCGAGATCGGGCGTTCGCTTGGCAGCGCGTCCGACGCCATCCGAATCGCCGTCGCCTCGGGCCATGGCGTGGGCAAGTCGGCGCTGGTGGCCTGGATCATCGTCTGGGCGCTCGCCACCTTCCGCGACACGCGCGGCATCGTCACGGCCAACACCGCCACGCAGCTCAAGACCAAGACCTGGCCCGAACTCACCAAGTGGCTGCGGCTGGCCGCCTGCGCCGACTGGTTCGAGGTCTCGGCCACCGCGATCCACAGCGTCGATCCCGCGCACGAGCGGACCTGGCGCATCGATGCCGTGCCGTGGAGCCTGCGTACCACCGAGGCCTTCGCCGGACTGCACAACCAGGGCCGCCGCCTGTTCGTCGCCTTCGACGAGGCCTCGGCCATTCCCGATCCGGTGTGGGATACGATCGAGGGCGCGCTGACCGACCGCGACACCGAGATCCTGTGGCTGGCGACCGGCAATCCGACGCGCAACACCGGCCGCTTCCGCGAATGCTTCGGCCGCTTCCGTCACCGCTGGCATCGTCATCAGGTCGACGGCCGCAAGGTTTCCCTCACCGACAAGGACGAGATCGCGCGCTGGGCCGCCGACTATGGCGACGACAGCGACTTCTTCCGCGTCCGCGTGAGGGGCGAGTTTCCGAGGGGTGGCGCCATGCAGTTCATCGACAGCGAGACCGTGGAGGAGGCGTCGCGCCGTCCCGCCGAAAGCCATCTCCGCCAGCCGCTGGTGATGGGCGTCGATTGCGCGCGCGGCGGCGACGACCAGAGCGCGATCTGGTTCCGCCGCGGTCGCGACGCGCGCACCGTGCCCGCCATCAAGCTGCGCGTCAGCGACCTCATGGTCCTGTCGGGCAAGGTGGCGGAGCGGGCGATGCAGCATCGCGTGGCGGCGGTGTTCATCGACGAGGGCGGCATCGGCGCCGGCGTCGTAGACCGGGTGCGCCAGATGCTGGCGGGCCGACTGGTTATCGGCGTCAATTTCGGCGGCCACGCCGATCGCGGACCCATGGCCGCTCGACGGCCTCGGGGATGACAACCCGCTCAGCCTGCAGGCCGACGAGACGTTGGCGCGCCGGCTCGACACCGGGTTTGCTGCTGAGGTCCGCAGCCTGGTGCACGATCCGGCGACGGGCCTCGCGGGCCGCGACCCCGAGGCCGCGCTGGCGGGGATCGCCGAGAC
>LSKJ01000277.1 GCA_001557035.1 Rhodospirillaceae bacterium CCH5-H10
GGGTCGGCAGTACCGCGCCGCAGATCGCAAAGCCCACCGGCACGCCGCTCTGCTTCAGCGAGAAGGTGACGTTGGCGAGGCGGGGCGGCGAGACGCGGGCCAGGATGTGCGAACTCGCAATGGTGAGAGGACCGGAGCCAAGGCCGACGATGAAGGCGGAGAGGGCAGCCATTGCCAGGCCGCCTGTGGCGAAGACGAAGGAGCCCAGCGCCGCGATGGCAAGGCCGGTCTGGATGAAGCGGATCGGTCCCAGCCGGCGGGTGATCGTGCCGCCGCCCACGGTCGAGATCATCGCCGCGAGATAGACGATCGACACATAGTAGGCGACGTCGGCCGCTGCGACGCCGAACTCGTCTGCGGCGGCGGGGGCCAGCACCGAGGCCTGGTTGAACACCATCGTCGAGATGACCTGGACGAGGGTCAGCGAAACGAGGGCGACGAGATAACGGCGAACACTGGATGGCGTGGCGGACATGGCGCCCGCGACTATAGCGACCTACCTGAGGCCTGCGAGGAAACTCTCGACGAGAGGCGACCAGACGGAATTGCCGTTGCTCGCGCCGGCAAGACTGTGTCCATCGCGGCCGAACGCTCCGACCGGCTTGTACACCGCCTTGCCACCGGCGCCGTCATAGGCCTCGACCATCCGCTTGGCGAGAGAGGGCTCGAAGAAGCTGTCGTTCTCGGTGTAGATCCAGAGCATCGGGACCCGCGCGGTCGCGCCGTACTTCGCGGCGGCTTCGACGAGCGATCGCGGCGTGCAGTTGCCGATGCCGCCGCCCGCCAGCTTCTGGTGGCCGCCGCGACCGCCGGCGAAGTTGATCATGCCCACCACACCGGGCGGGTTACGGCTGGACAGCGCGACCGTCGCCCAGCCGCCGGCCGACTGGCCGACCACGACGGTACGATCGGCGGCGACGTAGGGCTGCGTGCGCATGAAGTCGATGGTGGACTGGATGTCGGCGGCGCCCTGGAGGCCGGCCCTGTAATAGTCGGGCGCGTCGCACAGGCCATAGCCTTCGGCCCAGTCTCCGCCGGTCTCGCCGTAGCCGCGCCGGAGCGGCAACGCCACGACATAGCCGCGCGACAGGAACCACGACGAAAGGGCCGTGTAGCGCGGCCGTTCCATCTTGAAGCGCTTTGAGCCGTCGGCCGGCGAACCGTGGTTGATGACGACCAGCGGGCTCTTCGCCTCGCCCGGCGGCCGGATCACCGTGGCCACCAGGGTCGATCCGTTGGGACCGGGCAGGCGCACCATCTGCTCGCGGTCCTGCGCCGCCAGCGGCCCGATGCAGAGAAAGAAGAGAAGAACCGCGACCGGGCTGAAGCGCACCGTGATCTCCTAGCGACCGCTGCGTCGCGCGGGCTTGCCGCGTCCACCGGAGCCCGTCCGCACGCCGCGGAAGACCCTGGAATGCTGCATCTTGCCAAGATGGACGCCGACATTGGCGCTGGCGGCCTGGCCCGGCAGTTCGAGTTCGTGCGCTTCGAGGCGGCGAATCTCGTCGCGCAGGCGGCCGGCTTCCTCGAATTCGAGGTCGGCGGCGGCGGCGCGCATGCGCTTCTCGAGTTCGGCGATGTGGGTGCGGAGATTGTGCCCGACCAGATGCACGTCGCCCGACACGCCGGTATCGACCGTGTAGTGATCGCGCTCGGCGGTCGACTGCAGGATCTCGGCGATGTTCTTCTTCACCGAGGCCGGCGTGATGCCATGCTTCTCGTTGTAGGCCTTCTGCTTGGCGCGACGACGATCCGTCTCGGCCATCGCATACTTGATCGAGTCCGTCATCTTGTCGGCATAGAGGATGACGCGGCCCTCGACGTTACGGGCGGCGCGACCGATCGTCTGCACCAGCGACGTCGGCGAGCGCAGGAAACCTTCCTTGTCGGCGTCGAGGATGGCGACGAGGGCGCACTCGGGAATGTCGAGGCCCTCGCGCAGCAGGTTGATGCCGACCAGCACGTCGAAGGCGCCGAGCCGCAGGTCGCGGATGATCTCGATGCGCTCCAGCGTGTCGATATCCGAATGCAGGTAGCGGCATCGGATGCCGGACTCGTGCATGTACTCGACGAGGTCCTCGGCCATGCGCTTGGTCAGCACGGTGACAAGCACGCGCTGGCCTTTCTTCGCGCAGTCCTTGCACTCGGCAATCAGGTCGTCGACCTGCTTCTCCACGGGACGGACAAGGACGGTCGGATCGATCAGGCCGGTCGGGCGGATGACCTGCTCGATAAAGGCGCCCTGCGTGCGCTCCATCTCCCAGTCGCCGGGCGTGGCGCTGACATAGGTGGTGCGCGGGCGTAGCGCGTCCCATTCCTCGAACTTCAGCGGCCGGTTGTCGATCGCGGAGGGCAGGCGGAAGCCGAACTCCGCCAGCACGCTCTTGCGGTTGAAGTCGCCGCGGAACATGCCGCCGATCTGCGGCACGGTGACGTGACTCTCGTCGCAGATCAGCAGCGAGTCCTGTGGGAAGTACTCGAACAAAGTGGGTGGCGGCTCGCCCGGCTTGCGGCCGGTGAGATAGCGCGAATAGTTCTCGATGCCGGCGCAGGCGCCCGTCGTCTCCATCATCTCGATATCGAAATTGGTGCGTTGCTCCAGCCGCTGCGCTTCGAGCAGGCGGCCGGCGCGGTTGAATTCCTCCAGCCTCTGCTTCAGGTCGGCCTTTATCTGGTCGATCGCCTTCTGCATCGTCGGCTTGGGCGTCACATAGTGGCTGTTGGCGTAGACGATGATGTCGTTCAGCGAGATCGTCTTGTCGCCGGTCAGAGGATCGAACTCGGTGATGGATTCGATCTCGTCGCCGAACATCTCGAAGCGCCAGGCCTTGTCCTCGTAGTGGGCCGGGAACAGGTCGATCGTGTCGCCGCGCACGCGAAAAGTGCCGCGCTGGAAGGCGTTGTCGTTGCGCTTGTACTGCTGTTCGACGAAGCGGCGGAGCAGGGTCGAGCGGTCGATCTTCTGGCCCTTGTGCAGGCGGAAGGTCATCGCCTGGTAGTTCTCCAGCGGACCGATGCCGTAGATGCACGAGACCGAGGCGACGATGATGACGTCGTCCCGCTCCATCAGCGCGCGCGTCGCCGAATGGCGCATCCGGTCGATCTGTTCGTTGATCGACGAATCCTTCTCGATGAAGGTGTCGGTACGCGGCACGTAGGCTTCGGGCTGGTAGTAGTCGTAATACGACACGAAATATTCGACGGCGTTCTCCGGAAAGAACCCCTTCATCTCGGCGTAGAGCTGCGCGGCCAGCGTCTTGTTGGGCGCCATCACCAGCGCCGGGCGGCCCTGGCTCGCGATGACGTTGGCCATGGTGAAGGTCTTGCCCGAGCCGGTGACGCCCAGCAGCACCTGGTCGCGTTCGCCGGCCTCGACGCCGGCGATGAGCTGCTTGATCGCCTCGGGCTGGTCGCCGGCCGGCGTGTAATCCGACACGAGCTTGTAGGGCTTGGGCGTGACGCCTTCGAGCTCCGGCCGCCGCTGGATGTACGGCATCAGGAGCGGGATGGCTGGAACCGCAAGATTCTTTGAGGGCATGACCTCCATTATATGATGCGCACCTGCCGCTCCGGCAATGCTAGCGTCCGGCCCGCGATGCCCGACCTGTTGAGCGCTCCCTTCCTTGTCTGTGCCGCCGTTGCCTGCATTGCAGGCATGGTGCGAGGCTTCGCCGGTTTTGGCGCGGCGATGCTGATGACGCCGGTCTTTTCGGCCCTTTACGGGCCGGCGGTGGGTATCGCGCTCTGCCTGCTGCTGGAGATCGCGGTGGCGCTGCCGCTGGTGCCGCGCGTCCTGCCACTCGTCGACTGGCGGCGGATCGGCCTGCTGCTGCTGGCGGCCGCCGTCGGCGTGCCCTTGGGCAATCTCGTGCTGACGGCCGTCGAGCCCGAGCCGATGCGCTGGGCGATCTCGGCCATCATCCTGGGTGCCGTCGCCATGCTCGCCAGCGGTTGGCGGTTCTCCGGCCGTCCGAACGCCGGCACGACGCTTGCGGCCGGCGCGACCAGCGGCTTCCTGAATGGACTTTCGGGCATGGCAGGACCGCCGATCGCTTTCTACTACCTTGCGGGCACCGATTCGGCGGCGTCGGTGCGTGCCAATCTCACGACCTATTTCGTGTTCGTCGACCTGTTGGCGCTCACGGCCTTCGTGTCGCGCGACCTGATCGGCTGGAGCACCGGCGTGCAGGCCCTGTTCCTGGCGCCCGCGATCGTCCTGGGGGGACTCGTCGGCGAGCGCCTCTTTCCGCTCGCCAGCGAGGCCTTCTATCGCCGGCTCGCCCTGCTGCTTCTGGTCGGCGTCGCGATCGGTTCATTGGTGATATAAGGCGAGCATGAAAGTCTGGGACAGAATCGTGGAAGGCATGAACGGGCTCGGCATCGCCGAGCTGCTCGGCCTGTCCTCGCCGCCGGCCGACGATGGCGGGCATCCTGGGTTGCGCCAGATCGGCTTCACGATCGGCGTGATCGCGCTCGGCGCCAAGATGGCGAGGGTCGACGGAGACGTGTCGGAAACCGAGGTCGCGGCCTTCCGCGACTTCTTCCACGTGCCTCCGGGTGAAGAAGCGAACGTCCAGCGCTTCTTCGATCTCGCCAAGCGCGACGCCGGCGGCTTCGAGACCTATGCTCGCCAGGTCGCGGCACTCTTTCCAGACGCTCCCGAAATCCTCGAGAACGTGATCGAGGGCTTGTTCAGCATCGCGCAGGCCGACGGCCGGATCGGTGCGCCGGAGGCGGACTATCTCGCGAAGGTCGCGAACATCTTCGGCCTGCCCAGTTCGCGTTTCGAGCGCGCCAAGGCAGCGGCGCTCGGCACGGTCGAGTGCGAGCCCTGCGTCGTACTGGGCATCGATCCGCTGGCGACCGACGAGCAGATCCGCGAGGCGTGGTTGCGGCAGGTGCGTGCCAACCATCCCGACAGGCTGATGGCGCAGGGCCTGCCGGAAGAGGCGATCGCGATGGCCAATCGCAAGCTCGCGTTGATCAACGATGCCTATGACCGGCTGCGCAGGCAGCGCGGTCTCGTGCCGGCCTGAGCGTGAACTTCGTCGACCTGCCGTCGCCCAATCATGCGCCGAGGCCCGACGGCGAGGACGTCGATATCCTGGTGCTGCATTACACCGAGCTGCCACTCCAGGAATCGCTCGACATATTGCGCGACCGGGAGCGCGAGCTTCGTGTCAGCGCGCACTATGTGCTCGACCTCGATGGAACCGCCTATCGCCTGGTGCCGGAGGATCGCACTGCCTGGCATGCCGGAAAATCCTGGTGGCGCGGGCGCGAGGGCCTGAACGGCACGTCGATCGGCATCGAGATCGTGAACCTGCACGGCGATCGTCACGACTATCCGCGCGAGCAGATCGAGGCGCTGATCGAACTCTGCCAGGAGATCGTCGCGCGCCATCCCGCGATCGTGCCGCGCAATGTCGTCGGCCATTCCGACATCGCGCCCCAGCGCAAGGTCGACCCCGGCCGCCGATTCCCGTGGAAGACGCTTGCCGATCGGGGCATCGGCCTCTGGCCGAAAGCCGGCACGCGGCCGCTCGACGGCGATTTCCAGCGCGCGCTCCAGCGTTTCGGCTACGCCCCGCCGCTCGCCGTGCCGCCGCGGGAGGTCGTGAAAGCCTTCCAGCGCCATTACCGGCCGTCCCAGGTGGACGGCATGGTCGATCCCGAGAGCAAGTCGCTGCTCGCCGGGCTGCTTGACCGGGTGGGGGGAGCGGCCTAGTCAGGCGCCGGGTCAGACGGCTGGATGACTGCACTCGCGCGGGAGACCGGGCGGGTGAGGAAAGTCCGGGCTCCACGGAGACACGGTGCCGGATAACGTCCGGCGGGGGCGACCCCAGGGAAAGTGCCACAGAAAACAGACCGCCTGCCTGGCTCGCCAGGCCGGTAAGGGTGAAACGGTGGAGTAAGAGCCCACCGCGCGACCGGTAACGGAAGCGGCATGGCAAACCCCACCGGGAGCAAGACCAAATAGGGGCGGCACGCCGGGCAACCGGCAGCGGTGTTTCCGCGTCGTCGCCCGGGTCGGTCGCGCGAGGCGCCCGGTAACGGGCGTCCCAGAGGAATGGTCATCCATCGCTTTCGGGCGAGGACAGAACCCGGCTTACAGGCCGTCTGATCCGCTTTGCTTCCTCTACAAGGACCGAAAACACAATCCCTTGCGTTTGCACGCCGCGAGCGCACAATAGATGTTGTGGCTAAGCCTTTCAGATTCCTTGTGGATTCTTCCTTGAACTAATTGCATCCCGGACTTTCCCATGGTATCCCATTGTATCCCGTGTAACAGGCGGCGCAGGGGCGTGGGGCACCTGCAACGGGTCTAGAGGGGAGATGGGCCGTGGCATTCCGGTCCGAGATCCTGATCAAGCTGGACAAGAAAGGCCGGGTTCTGTTGCCCGCGGCTTTTCGCGACGAACTGCCTGCCGACGATCGTGGCGCGTTCGTGCTCTATCATTCCCCCACGGTTACCGGCCTCGTGAACGGCAATTCCCGCGCGGGCTTCGATGCCATGCTGGACCGTGTGCGTGCCGAAGCGCTGGGGCCGAAAGGTTCGCTGAAGGTCGCCCTCGACGACGAGGCGTTCGATCCGGCGGGCTATCTGTCGGCCGGCGCGCGCACCATTTCGCTGGAGCCGGACGGCCGCTTCACGATGCCGGCCGAGTTCGTCCAGACGCTCGACGCGACCGACGGTGTCATGCTGGTCGGCAAGGTCGAGAAGTTCCAGCTGTGGAATCCCGCCAGCTGGCAGGCGCGTCGCGATGCCGAGCGCGAGAAGATGGCGGCGTTCGTGCGTGGCATGAGCGGAGGCGACGCATGATCGGCGTTCGCCACATTCCGGTGATGGCCCGCGAGGTCGTCGATGCGTTGCAGCCGCGCGACGGCGGCCGCTATCTCGACGGCACGTTCGGTGCCGGCGGTTACACGACCGCGATGCTCGATCGTGCCGATTGCCAGGTGATTGCCATCGATCGCGATCCCGATGCGATTGCCGCCGGCAAGGCGCTCGCCGAACGCTACGCGCCGCGCCTGCGCCTGATCGAAGGCCGCTTCGGCGACATGGTCGACCTCCTGTCGGCAGAAGGTGTCGAGGACGTCGACGGCGTGGCACTCGATCTTGGCGTTTCGTCGATGCAGTTCGACCAGGCCGATCGCGGCTTCTCCTTCCGTGCGTCGGGTCCGCTCGACATGCGCATGGAAAAGAACGGGCAGTCGGCCGCGGATCTGGTGAACGAGGCCGACGAAGCCGAACTCGCCGACATCATCTGGCGCTACGGCGAGGAGCGCCGCAGCCGGCGCGTCGCGCGCAGCATCGTCGAGACGCGTCGCGTCAAGCGCATCGAAACCACGGGCGAACTGGCCGAGATCGTGCGTCGCGCGGTCGGTCCGCAGGGCAGGGACGAGAGCGATCCTGCCACGCGCACCTTCCAGGCGCTGCGCATCGCGGTGAACGACGAACTGGGCGAACTCGAGCGCGGCCTCGCTGCCGCCGAGCAGGTCCTGGCGCCGGGAGGCCGGTTCGCGATCGTATCCTTCCATTCGCTGGAAGACCGTGCCGTGAAGGAATTCGTCCGCGCCCGCGCCGGCCGCACGCCGGGTCCGTCGCGCCATGCGCCGCCCAGCGCCGGTGGCCGCGCCGCGACGCTGCGCGATCTCTCGCGCAAGCCGGTGCTGCCGTCCGACGAGGAAGTCGCTGGCAATCCGCGCGCCCGTTCGGCCCGCCTGCGCGTCGCCGAGAAGCTTGGCGCGGGAGACCGCGCATGATCCATCGCGGCCTCCTGTTCTGGTCCGTCGCTGCCGTCGCCACCGCCGTGGGACTGTTCACCGTGAAGTACAAGGTGCAGGACCTCGAGGAGCGCATCGACCGCACCAACCAGAAGATCATCGCGAGCCAGCAGGCGACGCACATCCTGCGCGTCGAGTGGGCTCACCTGAACGAATCCGAGCGGGTCGAACTGCTCGCCCAGAAGCATCTCAAGCTCGAGTCGGCCTCCATCAAGCAGGTGGTCCGACTCGATCAACTCAAACCCGAATC
>LSKJ01000028.1 GCA_001557035.1 Rhodospirillaceae bacterium CCH5-H10
GAGCACAACACCACGACGCGCCAGAGCATGGAGCGCATCGCCGGCATCCATCACGGCGCCCGCCTGCCGCGCTATGCCAGCGAGACCTTCGAGATCCGCGCCCGCCGCGAAGGCGCCGTGCTGAACGAAGCGGCGCCGGCCTTCGGCAAGCGCAAGGCGGTGCTCTATGCCACCTGCTTCGTGAACTTCAACAACACCGACATCGGTGCCGCGGCGCGGGCGGTGCTGGCCATGAACGGCGTCGAGACGGAAGTCGTGCATCCGGCCTGCTGCGGCATGCCGAAGCTCGAACTGGGCGACATCGAATCCGTCGCCAACGCGGCGAAGCAGGTTTCGGCCGCCCTGCTGCCGTGGGTCGACAAGGGCTACGACATCATCGCGCTCACGCCGTCCTGCGCCCTGATGCTGAAGTTCGAATGGAAGCTGATCTGCCCGCAGGATCCGGCGATCGAGCGCCTGTCCAACGCCACGTTCGACCTCTCCGAGTATGTCGTCGACATCGCCAAGAAGCACGGCCTGGCACCGGGCCTGCAGCCGCTGGAAGGCGGCATCAGCGTCCACCTCGCCTGCCACGCGCGGGCGCAGAACATGGGCGCGAAGGCCGCCGAGATGCTACGGCTGGTGCCGCAGACGAAGGTCGCGGTGATCGAGCGCTGCAGCGGCCATGGCGGTATCTGGGGCGCTCGCACCGAGAATTTCGAGACGGCGGTGAAAGTCGGCAAGCCGGCCGCGCAGGCCGCGCTCAAGAACGACACCAGCTTCGTCGCTTCGGAATGCCCGCTGGCGGCCGATCATCTGATGCAGGTGATGGAGATGACCGCGGGCGACACGGTGCCGAAGCCCTCGCGCGCCAGCCATCCCATCGAACTCTTCGCGCAGGCCTACGGCCTGGCAGGGGACAAGCCATGACCGCGCGCAAGATCGAGCCGTCCGACATCATCGCGATGGCGGACTATGCGAAGCTGAGGGCCGATCGCCGCCGCCAGATCTCGGAGGTGAAGAAGAACCGCCGCCTCGAAGTCGGACCGTTCGCGACCTTCTACTTCGAATCGTTCGACACGATGCTGCACCAGGTGCACGAGATGCTCTTCATCGAAAAGGGCGGTGCCGAGCAGCTCCCCGACGAGCTCGCGGCCTACAATCCGCTGATCCCCACCGGCAGCGAGCTGGTGGCGACCGTGATGTTCGAGATCGACGATCCGCTGCGTCGCGCGCGGGTGCTCGGCATGCTGGGCGGCGTCGAGCACAAGGCCTTCATCCGGGTCGGTGGCGAGACCGTCCGCGGCGTGCCGGAAGACGATCAGGAACGGTCGCGCGACGACGGCAAGGCCTCGTCGGTGCAGTTCATCCGCTTTCCCTTCACCGCCGGGCAGGTCCAGGCGTTCAAGAGCGGCAGCGGCGACATCGTCGTGGGGTTCGATCACGCCAATTACGGCCACATGGCCGTGATGTCGGCCAACGTCCGTCAGGCGCTCTCTGGCGACTTCGCCTGATCGGCGACGCCCCTCGTCAGTAGTTCATCGGCAGGACGAGCACGACCGGATCGCCGCGCATGCCGGCGGGGACCGGCGGCAGCGGCATGGCACGCCGGATCGCGGCCATCTCGGCATTGTCGATCAGAGGCCAGCCGCTCGAATTGTCGATCCGCAGATCGACAAGGCCGCCGTCGCGATTGATCGTCACGCGCGTGACGACGCGGCCATGCTGCCCGCCCGCGCGCGCGGCTGCCGGATAGCTGCGATAGGGCTCGATGTGGCGGTAGACGCGCGAAAGGTAGTCGTTGCGCGCGCCGCCGTCGGCCATCGCCCCGTCCATCGAGCCGCTCGACGGCGGGCCGAGGCTGGAGGTCTGCGGCGGGTAATCCTCCAGCCGTTTGCCCGGCGTCTGCGCCACGCGCGGCGCCGTCGGCGGGCGCGCGGCCGGGCGGACCTGTGTCCGTCGCGGCGGCATCTCCGCCTGGGGCTCCAGCGTCACCTGCGGTTTCCACGACGAGGCGTCGGTCTGCCATGTGGCTTCCGTTTCGGCCTCGCTCGGCCTCTCGGGCGGTGGCGTGGCGGCCTGCGTCTCGGCCGGTGCGGGAAGCGGCATCGCGCTCTCGGCCGATGCAGGAGCGGGTGCAGGAACCGGAGCCGGCACCGGCGCTGGCGGCGGCGGGATCGCGGCGACCGGCTCGGGTGGCGAAGGCGCGGCCTCGGGCGCCGGCTCGGGGGGCGGCGGAGGTGTCAGCTCGGCGGGCGCGAGAGCGGCCTGCTGGCTGGGCGGGGATGAGACTTCAGGTGGCGTGGGTTCCACAGGTTCGGCCGGCGCCGCCTGGGGCGGCGTGGGCGGGATCGCGGATGGTGTGCTCGTGGGCGGCAGGCCCGCCGGTGTCGCGGTATTCCCGATCGAGAGCGGCGCCGGCTCCATCGAGATCATGATCGGCGTCTCGTAGTGATCCAGGCGGCGCAGGGGCGAAGCCCACCACAGTCCCGCCCCGACGAGCACATGCAGGCCGATCGCCAGGGCAAGGGCTGCCGGCGACATGCGCCCGGATTGCGACCGGATGATACTGTCGTGGGTCACAGCTCCCGAGTTTTACGTCCCGGGGCGGGGCTCGGCCAGCCGCATCGGTGCAGGCCCGGGGCCGTCAGCGCTGCTGGTTGAAGTTGAAGCTGACAGGAAGCTGGAACGTGTGGCTGTTGCCGGTGATGGCCGCGGGCAGCGGCGGATAGGGGCTGGCGCGCCGGATCGTCTCCATCACGCCGTTGTCGAGCGAGGGCAGCCCGCTCGACCGCTCGATGGCAACGTTCAGCAGCCGCCCGTCGCGCGAGATCGTCACCCGTGTCAGCACCGTGCCCGCCTCACGGATCGGGCCGACATCCTTGGGTACGTAGGGAAACTGGGCGATCCGGCGCATGACCTGCCAGAGATACTGTTCCTGCGCATGCTTCTGGCCATAGGTGTCGGCCGGATTCTGGAACGTGGGCGAGGATTGCCGGGCGGCCGACACCTATGGCCAGAAG
>LSKJ01000278.1 GCA_001557035.1 Rhodospirillaceae bacterium CCH5-H10
CTCCCAACGTGACCCCTCCCAATGAGGTCCAGACCCCTCCCAACGTGACCGGGCACCCCTCCCAACGTGACCCTGACCCCTCCCACGGTGGGAGCCGAACCTTCATGAACCGTCAGGGAACCCTCAGAACCCGCGCGCGAGAGAGCGAGCCAAGCCATCCACAGGCGGTGCAACTGCCCGACACGGCGAAGTGGGCAGAGCGCCTGGCGAGCTACCGCCCTTGGGAGGGCAAATCGAAGTGGCCTGGCTTCTGGGGCCTGCAACCCGACAGCGCGGGCACCAACCCGCTGATCCCGAAGCCCCTCCTGGCGGCATGGCGTGCCGAATACGACACACACCGCGCACGGGATCGGGCAATTCGTGAGGGTCAGCAGGATGGTGCGATGGCAGCGTCGAGCGCCGATGCAGATGGCCATTCGCTGTGAGGGCGTGCGTCTCACGATCCGCGAGGGTGGGTTTGCAACGAATGCCCCTATCCGTTGCAAACACTTCGGGAGCATCCTCGACATCATGATGATCTCGATCACCCAAGCTTTCGACCGGAGGCCCGCCCGCGCGCCATTCCGTTCATCGGTGGGGGCGGTGTCAAAATTCGAGACGCGTGGGGAGCGGCTACCGCGCGGGGTGGCATTCAGGGATTTTTTTCTCGGCGCGCATCAACGGGAGGCCCGCAGTCACGATCACTTAACGTTTCTGATCGTGTGTCGATTATTGAACAACACCTTGAACAAATTAACCGTCTTCGGCCGACCTCGCTGCTTCAGTCGAAAACCCTGCCGAAAGCGCAGCAAGAACGAGCGCATCGGCTTACTTCCCAGCCGCGATCAGCGATTGGGTGTCAAAATCCCTACAAGTATTTGATCGGTCTGGAGGGGCGACCGGCGGATGTACCCGGAGCCCATAGCGAGCGGCCGCAGG
>LSKJ01000279.1 GCA_001557035.1 Rhodospirillaceae bacterium CCH5-H10
GTGCCAAACAGCGTCCCGATCTGCAGGCATGAAGCAAACCCCACAATGCCTATAAAAACGGCTTGGGCTGATTTGCCCCGCTAACGCACAGGATCAACTGCGTCAAGCGAAGGCACGGTAACGTCACCATTAGTTACTTTTCTCTCCCAGAGAACACAAAGAGAGCATCGCCCCACTTAAGTCCGGAGCGTTCGTCGTATACGAAGTCGTAAAAATCAAAGACTTGATATCCACAGGATTCGAGGAGAGCGATGACCTGCCCCGCCCCTCCCTGCGCCGAATAGATAGGCGCAAAGAGAAGCTCGGAAAGGATGTATTTGACACGCCCGCTTCGTAGAAGATCCGTCTGCCCTCGAAGAATATCTAACTCGTGTCCTTGAGTATCGAGCTTGAGAATATCGATTTCAGAGAGCCCCTCGGTGGCACACAGCTCGCCGAGGGAAAGGTGATCAACGACAATGTCTGGCTCAGCGGTTACCGAGCCATCGATCAACCGCTCGGCACCGGCCGCGACCCGAGACAGGGAATTGATCGCTGCGTTCGAGTAGCTGTGCAGAACGGATTGCCCACGCCGTTCGCTTAGAGCCAGATTACGGGGCCGTACCCGCGTATCTCCCGCAAAACGGGAAGCCATGCCGGCAAATGTTGCCGGGTGCGGCTCGAGAGCCCAAATCTGCGCCTTTGGAAAGCGACCGAGGAAACTAGCAACAGTGTCTCCACGGTTTGCCCCGACATCCACGATGGTAGCTTGAGAAGAGCCGAGGCCGGTCGCCAGATCGTCGATCGCGTTCTTCCAAAGGAACCCGCGCCCTCCTGCTGAATCAACCGACGTGATCTTGCTGCTCAGCGCGGCAATCTCGACATCCACCGCACTCTCACTTCGACTGCGAAGAACCAAAGACGAGACATCAATCGCTTGCCTTGCCTCAAGCGCCAACCGGCTTCGGCCATGTCGAACTTCGGCTTGCGAAATGAAGGTCTTCCCATCTGAGGCGAGCAGCGCAAACTCCAGTTCACCTGCGCGGACCTCAATTTCGAGATCTAGATGCAAGCCGCCCTGGCGCGCCCGTTGGACAGAGAAATTGTTGTCCCAGGTCACCAGGTAGGACCACGCCTGTGCGTTGCCGATGACGCGTACGCCTCTCGTCGCTTCCGTGGCAATGCCGTGGCCCGCTAGGAATTCGCGCAACGTGAACCCAGCGGCGGCGTCAGCCGCTTCAGGTGGGCGCCCGACAATGCGCAAGAGTCCGGCGAACCTGTCGATCATCGGCAGCAATCACTGCCATAGATTCGATGCCTAAGCGAGGCCTAATTCGGAAGCGCGGGGGGTCCGAAGTTTGACGGCAGTCCCCGGCGGTGATTGATAGCGTGCCTCGAACCTCCAAGACGTGGCCATGGACGCAACGATCCGCAGACTTTTCCCGCACGCGCCAGTTTTACATAACGGCTCTCAATACCGCTCGGCGTGGCGCGTGGTACGCCTAGTACGAAGCATTATTGGTCAGCCCTTGCTTGCACGGGTCAGGAGTGCGTCGAGCCAGTGGGGCTATGCGGTTTCCTATGACCTCAACCAGGCGCGACTTGCGCAGATCTCGGATGGGGATGCTCTAATCTTGGAGTGCCGAGTGCGTGTTCACAAGGGACGCCTCGGAGTTATCGTTGCGTCGAGAGACGATAGCAGGTTTGTCTCTCACGAAAGGGTCGTCTCTCCAGGCAACTCTATCGAGCGGGTTCGGCTCTGGGTTGGCCAGCCCGTCGACGCAGGTGCGCTCGTCTTTCGCACAACGGCGGCCGATGGCGTTGCGACAGAGTTTGAATTATTGGATTTATCGGCTCGGGTCATAAAATCCGGCAGTGCGTTTCCCGTTCCATGGTTGGAAAGGGGCACCACGATTCCCCTTGCCGAGCTCGATCGCGCGCTGGCCTGGGCGCAGACTGTCTGGGATAATCCATTCGATGGTCGGCACCCCAATAATTCTACGGGTGTTCTTGAGATCATCGACGCCGATCAGCTCACGTCATTGCTCGGGTCAACGGAAGCGCCGAACCTCCCACCAAATTCCGCGGCCAAGGCGTTGTCCGATTGGAAAATGGAGACTGACGACGCACCTATTCTGAAAGCCTTATGGAGCGGTATCGCCCCAAAGCGGCATTTGGAATTTGGCACATGGGAGGGTTTCGGAGCCGCACTTGTGGCGAGTGCCACCGAGGCAGAGATCTGGACGGTCAACCTTCCCGAAGGTGAGACCAACAGCGATGGGACAAGACTGTATGAATCGACAGACGCCGGCCCTTTTATCGGTCGTCTCTACCGCCAAGCTGGCTACGAATACCGCATACACCAAATTCTGTGTGACAGCCGGGATTTCGATACTTCACCCTTCGAATCGGCTCCCTTCGATTCCGTGCTGATCGATGGAGGGCATACTCCGGATGTCGTCGCGAGTGACACAGCGAAAGCCTTGAAGGTACTGCGCCCAGGTGGAACGTGCGTGTGGCACGACTTCTGTCCCGATCCCGCGACACTGGGCCAAAACCTGGCGCCGCTCGGCGTGGTACAGGCGTTTGTCGAGAATTCGGCAAAATGGACTGCCGCATTCGAACGTATGTTTTGGATACGCAAGAGCTGGATATTGGTCGGATGGGGCCGCAAGTAATGGGAACCGCCGACGGAGTCAAAGCGCCAGGATTACAGATGTCAGAAACCATCGAGACGATCATCCCCGGAAGGGCAGCCATCGAGCTTGTTGCCTTCTACGAGGAGTTTCGCAGCTACTACCCTCTCTGCGAACTGGAGACAAAACGTTGGTTCGTCGACAACGTACGGCCGGATTGGTGGATATTCGATATTGGCGCGAATATTGGATATTACTCGATTCTGTTCGCCCAGTTGGCGCCGCAAGGTCGGGTATTCTCCTTCGAACCCACATCGACCGCGACGATGCTACGGGCGAATCTGACTCACAACGCAATCAGCAACGTCGACGTACATCAGGTAGCCTTGGGCGCGACGACCGGAGTCCAGCAGGATCGCATTTTTCGGATGTGGGGTGGCGAAGGCGACGTTCAGGAGTATCCGTTCTATCGGCTTGACGATTTCGTCGCTGAGCATCGGCCTGCACGCATCGATTGTCTAAAGATCGATGTCGACAGTTTTGATTTCGAAGTTCTGCGCGGCGCAGAGAAAACATTGCAAGACCACAATCCGCTCGTCGTAATCGAACTCAACCATGCGCTGGCCAAACGGAACCAAAGCGCCGGTGAAGCTCTAGCCTGGTTGGCTCGGCAAGGATATCGGCAGGCATTGGTACTGGATCATGATAACTTCGTTCTTCAGCTTGGTCGCGATCTCAGCGCACGAACAACCACGCTGTCGCTGCTGTTTCCTCCACCGTTACGGTTTGATGAGTCGCTTGACACCGTTACCGGGGAAAACGCCCCCTCTCCTTTCCGTGTTGCCACCATCCAATCTGGTTCTGTAGTCCGGCAACACCCGCGTGCTGCAGATGTTCGCGCAGGCTTAGCTGATCGCCTGCGAGCAATCGGACGCCGCGTTCTAGGGCGCGATCAAGATGAACAGAGCTTAAACACCCTCAATGTTTCTTCGCTGCTGGGACATTCGATCGCAAGTTCAGAACGTATGTGGAGTTATGCGCTCGTGGTAACTCCCGACGAAGACTCATCGGCCATAATGCGAAGAGACGAGAGAGGTGGCTCAGGAAATCTGAACAGTGGGATAAGTGGATTTTCTGCCTGACG
>LSKJ01000280.1 GCA_001557035.1 Rhodospirillaceae bacterium CCH5-H10
CGGTCAGGCGTTATGCCAAGCCTCGTGTACATTTCCCCGGACAGCCCTGCATTCAAATGGGGAAGTGCCCCGTCTTACGGGGCGATGGGGTCATGGGCGGAGCAAAGAGGTGACCCCTCCGTCGGCGATTACGCCGCCACCCCCCATCTGAATGGGGAGGAAAGCGATTTCTAGAGGCGCTTCAGCTCGCTCGACGCGGCCCAGTTGAATTCGGAGGTGGTCGGGCAGCGCGCCTGCGCGAGCTGGAACTGTTCGCGGGCCCGCTGCTTCTCGCCTCGCCGCAGCGCTTCCACGCCCATGAAGAAGGCGGCCGGACATTTGCCGTTGGTCCGCTTGGCGGCATCGTCGGTTTCGGCCGCCACCTCGAGTTCGCCGGCCGTACCCTTGCCGATCAGGTAGCGGATGATCGGGCCCGGCCACTCGTTGAGGCTTTCCGTGCCGACCTCCCGGGTAAGCGCGGTGCGCGCGTCGCGTCTGGCGCCGACCTGCGCCACATAGCGCCACAGGAGCGGCGCCTGCTTCGACTTGAAATTGGGACGGTCCGCCAGGGTCGCGCCGAAATCCTCGATGGCCTGCGGAAAGTTGCCGAGATTCAAGTTGGCGAGGCCGCGATAATACAGGGCCGAGCGGCGCTCGACGGGAGTCTGGGCGGCCGCCAGGGCGGTGTCGAGCAGGCCGAGGGCGCGCGAGAAGTCGGCGATCTGCATGTAGACCTGCGCCTGCGCCATCATCAGGGAGGGATCGCCGGGCTTTCGCTGGAGGGCGCTGTCGAGGGTGCGCAACGCGGCCGCCCGGTCCCCGCTTCCGGCCAGGCCGGGCATGGTGCTGGACAAGACGAGCTGCCAGTTGCCGGGCAGGACCTTGCCCATCTCGGCGATGTCCTTCTGGCTTTCCGCCTCGCGCCCCAGTCGGCTGAGCTGGAAGGCCCGGATGCTGAGATAGATCGAACGATCGAAGGCGGAGAGCTGGGAGGCGGAGAGGATCTTGTTGAGCGAGTCGAGCGAATTGCCGCCCGCCGCGCCCGTCGCACCGGGCGCGGATGGAGCGGGCGGTGCGCCAGACGGGAACTCACGTGCCGAGGGGTCCCACGATTCAGTCGCATTGCGCTGTGCGGACGCCTCTCCCGCGAAGGCGAGGAAGGCGGAAAAAACCGCAAACAACTGGACTATTCGACGTCGCATACAGGCAATCTGGCACAATGGCCCCAAAGCCGCATCCCCGATTGCCTGTGAGGGTCCCTGCCCCTATTTTGCCCCACATCCGGATAGAACCGACCCTTCAGGAGTAAAGATATGGCCGCCGCCCATCCCAACAGCTTCAAAGCCCGCAAGACGCTGAAGGTCGGGAGCCGCAGCTACACCTACTTCAGCCTGAAGGCGGTCGAGAAGGAGGTCGGCGACCTCTCCCGCCTGCCCTTCTCACTGCGCGTCCTGATGGAAAACCTGCTGCGGCACGAGGACGGCACGACGGTCAAGAAGTCCGACATCGCGGCCTTCGCGGAATGGATCAAGAATGGCGGCCGTTCCGCCAAGGAGATCAACTTCCGCCCCGCCCGCGTGCTGATGCAGGACTTCACTGGCGTCCCCGCCGTGGTCGATCTCGCCGCCATGCGCGACGCCATGGGCAAGCTGGGCGGCGATCCGAAGAAGATCAATCCGCTGGTCCCGGTCGACCTCGTGATCGACCATTCGGTGATCGTCGACAATTTCGGCAATTCGAGCGCCTTCGGCGCCAACGTGAAGCTCGAGTACGAACGCAACCTCGAGCGCTACCAGTTCCTGCGCTGGGGCTCGATGGCGTTCGACAATTTCCGCGTCGTGCCGCCGGGCACCGGCATCTGCCACCAGGTCAACCTCGAGTACCTGGCGCAGGTCGTGTGGACCAAGAAGGAAGGCAAGGAGACGATTGCCTATCCCGACACGCTGGTCGGCACCGATTCGCACACCACGATGGTGAACGGTCTCGCGGTGCTGGGCTGGGGCGTCGGCGGCATCGAGGCCGAGGCTGCCATGCTCGGCCAGCCGCAGCCGATGGTCATTCCCGACGTGGTCGGCTTCAAGCTGACCGGCAAGCTCAAGGAAGGCGCGACCGCGACCGACCTGGTGCTCACCGTCACCCAAATGCTGCGCAAGAAGGGCGTGGTGAACAAGTTCGTCGAGTTCTACGGCGAGGGCCTCGAGGACCTGCCGCTGGCCAACCGCGCGACCATCGCCAACATGGCGCCGGAGTACGGTGCGACCTGCGGCTTCTTCCCGGTCGACGAGATCACGCTGGGCTTCCTCAAGACCACCAACCGCGGCCAGGCCGCCAAGCTCACCGAGGCCTATGCCAAGAAGCAGGGCCTGTGGCGCTCGAAGAAGTCGCCGGAGCCGGTGTTCACCGACACGCTGTCGCTCGACCTCGGCGACGTGGTGCCGAGCCTCGCCGGACCGAAGCGCCCGCAGGATCGCGTGCCGCTCGCCGAAGCCGCCCACCAGTTCGTCGCGAACATGGAGAAGGAGTTCGACCGCAAGGACGACGGCAAGCGCATCAAGTGCGAGGGCACCGACTATGACCTCGGCCACGGCGACGTGGTGATCGCGGCCATCACCTCCTGCACCAACACGTCGAATCCCTACGTCATGCTGGGCGCCGGCCTGATCGCGCGCAACGCGGTGAAGCTCGGCCTCAAGGTCAAGCCGTGGGTGAAGACCTCGCTGGCCCCGGGCTCGCAGGTCGTGACCGAGTACTTCGAGGCCTCGGGCCTGCAGAAGGACCTGAACAAGATCGGCTTCAACCTGGTCGGCTACGGCTGCACCAGCTGCATCGGCAACTCCGGCCCGCTGCCCGACCCCGTCACCAAGGCGATCGGCGACGGCGATCTGGTCGTGAGCTCGGTCCTGTCGGGCAATCGCAACTTCGAGGGCCGCGTCAATCCGCTGACCCGCGCCAACTACCTCGCCTCGCCCATGCTGGTGGTGGTCTACGCGCTGGCCGGCTCGATGAAGATCGACATCACCAAGGATCCGATCGGCATCGGCAAGGGCGGCAAGCCCGTCTACCTGAAGGACATCTGGCCCTCGAACACCGAGGTCGCCAAGACCGTCGACAAGTTCGTCACGGCCAAGGCCTTCAAGAAGCGCTACGCCAACGTCTTCGAGGGCGATCGGTTCTGGCGCGGCATCAAGACCAAGCCCAGCCTGACCTACTCGTGGGACGACAAATCGACCTACGTGCGCAACCCGCCCTACTTCGAGGGCATGGGCAAGACCCCGTCGGCGCTCAGCAACATCAAGGGCGCCCGTCCGCTCGGCCAGTTCGGCGACTCGATCACCACCGACCACATCTCGCCCGCCGGTTCGATCCGCAAGGACAGCCCGGCCGGCAAGTACCTGATGGAGGAAGGCGTCGAGGCCAAGGACTTCAACCAGTACGGCACGCGCCGCGGCAATCACGAGGTGATGATGCGCGGCACCTTCGCCAACATCCGCCTCAAGAACGAGATGGTCCCGGGCATCGAGGGCGGCTTCACGCATCACTTCACGACCGACCAGCCCGAGCCGATCTACGACGTGGCGATGCGCTACAAGAAGGAGCACACGCCGCAGGTCCTGATCGCCGGCAAGGAATACGGCACCGGCTCGTCGCGCGACTGGGCGGCCAAGGGCGTCAACCTGCTTGGCGTGAAGGCGGTGGTCTGCGAGACCTTCGAGCGCATCCATCGCTCGAACCTGGTCGGCATGGGCGTGCTGCCGCTGCAGTTCAAGGACGGCATGACGCGCAAGACGCTGAACCTCACCGGCCGCGAGACCTTCGACGTGAGCGGCATCGACGGCGAGCTGAAGCCCGGCATGGACGTCCCGCTGACCATCCATCGCCCCGACGGCGCGTCGGAGACGATCATGCTGACCTGCCGCATCGATACCGCGGAAGAGGTCGGCTACTTCAAGAACGGCGGCGTGCTGCACTACGTGCTGCGCAACCTGGCCCACGCGGCCTGACGCCGGCGGATCGCGGAACCATGGCGACGGGGCTTCCGGGCCATGCCGTCGCCATGGCCCGCAACAACATCTGGGCGAACCACCGGCTGCTGACGGCCTGCAAGGCGCTGACGCCGGAAGAGTTCGCCGCCCCGCGCACGAGTTTCTTTCCCTCGCTGCGCGCCACGCTCAATCACATCCTCTGGGTCGACGTCTATTACATCGACGCGCTGCACCGCGACCCGACGGTGCTGCAGCGCTATCACGATCCGATTCCGGATTTCCCCGACGCCGCCTCGCTCTATGACGCGCAGATCGCCAGCGACCGCCGGCTGCTCGCCTTCTGCGAGCGTCAGACCGAGGCGAGCCTGGCCGAGGGCCTGTCGCTGCCGCGGCCCAACCGCACGCCGCCGCCGTCGAGCGTCATCTCGATCCTGGAGCATCTCTTCCAGCACCAGACGCACCATCGCGGCCAGGCCCATGCGATGCTGGCCGGCACGAAGGTGAAGCCGCCCCAGCTCGACGAATTCTTCCTCGCGGGTGAGCAGCATCTGCGGCGCGACGAGTTGCTGGCGCTGGGGCTCGAGCCCTCCTGATGCGTCCGCGCTCTTCCTTTGCCGGGGCGGCCATCGAGGTGAGCGACCTCGCGCGCTCCGTCGCCTTCCACCGTCTGTGGCTGCCGATGCTGGGCTTCCATCGCGTCTGGACCAGTCCCGACCGGGTGATGTGGTCGCGCGGCTACGACCATTTCGTGATGCGCCAGGCCAAGGACGGCATCTCCTACGGGCCGGGCGCGCTGTGGCTCGCGGTCTCGGCCGAGAGCCGCGGCCAGGTCGACCAGGTCTTCGCCGAGCTGCGCGACGCCGGCGCGGAGATCATCCAGCCGCCGCAGGAACTCGACTATCTCGCGCCCGGCTACTACTCGGTGGGCTTCCGCGATCCCGACGGCGTGCCCATCGAGGTCATGCACCGCTGGGAAGACCTGCCCGAGGTCCCCGATGCCGAGCATGTGCGCGTGCCCGGCCATGGGGTCAGCCTGGGCGGCTATTTCTTCAAGCCCGTCGCCGGCCAGCCTCCCTATCCGGCGCTGATCCTGCTGCACGGCTTCGCGGGACACGCCCACAACATGGTGGGTCTCGCGCGTGCCGCCGCGGCGAACGGCTATGCCGCGCTCTCGCTGTCGCTGCGCGGCTGGCTGGGCTCCGAGGGCGAGAACGACCAGGGCCTGCGTCAGCCGCTCGACGTGCTGGCGGCCATCGACTGGCTGGCCAAGCGGCCCCTCGTCGATCGCGACCGCATCGCACTGGTGGGCGCCTCGATGGGCGGACAGGTGGCGCTGCTCGCCGCTGCCCACAAGCCGCCGATCCGCGCCGTCGCCGCCTTCTTCGCGCCCACGGATCTCGCCCGCTGGCGCGAGGCCAACCCCTACATGCGCGACTATCTCGACGATCTCTGCGGCCCCGAGGGCCTGCCGGTGCGCTCGCCGATCCTGCGGGTGGCCCAGATCGATGCGCCGGTCCTCCTTCTGCACGGCGATCGCGACGAGAACGTCCCGGTCGAGCAGTCGCTTGCCATGGCCGAGGCGCTGCGCAATCACGGCAAGGACGCCGAGGCCGTCGTGGTCCCCGGCGCCACGCACTATTTCACCGAGCAGCAGAACGCCGCCGCGCGGCGCACGCTGTTCGACTTCCTGCGTCGTCATCTCACCCGGAGCTAATCGTCCATGCGTGTGTCCGAAGCCATCAACTCCCGCCGCTCCATGCGCGTCTTCAAGGCCGATCCGGTGGCCAAGTCCGATGTCGAATGGATCATCGAGAACGCCAATCGCTCGGCCTCGAACGGCAACCTGCAGCCGTGGAAGCTCTACGTGACCATGGGCGCGGCGCGGAAGCGGCTCTCCGCCGCCATCCTGAAGGCGATGGACGACGGCGATAACGGCCCGGGCGCGGAATACAACGTCTATCCGCAGGAATTCACGCCGGTGTACGACGCACGCCGCAAGCTGGTGGGCAAGCAGCTCTACACCCTGCTGGGCGTACCGCGCGGCGACGCCGCCGGCATGCTGAAGCAGTTCCGCAAGAACTACGAGTTCTTCGACGCGCCGGTCGGCATGATCCTCTGCGTCGAGAAGCGCATGGGCAACGGCCAGTGGATCGACTGCGGCATCTTCCTCGACCAGCTCATGCTGCTGGCGCGCGAGAAGGGCCTGCACACCTGCCCACAGGCCGCGTTCAGCCGCTACCAGCATGTCGTGCGCCGCGAACTCGGGATCCCCGACGACCAGATCGTGATCTGCGGCCTGGCGCTCGGCCATGCCGATCCCGACGTGGTGCCCAACAGCCTGATCACCGATCGCGCGCCGATCGCGGACTTCACGACCTGGATCGCCGAGTGAGGGCCTAAAGTCGAATTGCCGAGCCTGTCGGCCGCACGCTAAAAACGCAGTTAATTCAGGGCACAAAGCCGAAGCCGGAGGAAAGCCATGGCCGATGAGGTGATTCCCGTCAGCGCGGAGTGGGCCAAGCGCGCCTATGTAGACGACGCCAAGTACCAGGCGATGTACGCGGCCTCGGTCACGGATCCCGGTAAGTTCTGGGGCGAGCACGGTAAGCGGGTCGACTGGATCAAGCCCTACAGCCCCTCGGCCGTGCGCGACGTCGATTACAACGGCGACGTCCGCATCCGCTGGTTCCACGACGGCGTGCTGAACGTTTCGGCCAACTGCATCGACCGCCATCTCGCCCAGCGCGCCGACCAGACCGCCATCATCTGGGAAGGCGACGATCCGTCGAAGTCCAAGAAGATCACCTATCGCGAGCTGCACGTCGAAGTCTGCCGCATGGCCAACGCGCTGAAGGAACTCGGCGTCAGGAAGGGCGACCGCGTCACCATCTACCTGCCGATGATCCCCGAAGCCGCCTACGCGATGCTGGCCTGCACGCGCATCGGCGCCATCCATTCCGTGGTCTTCGGCGGCTTCTCGCCCGACAGCCTGGCCAACCGGCTGGTGGACTGCGACAGCAACGTCGTGATCACCGCCGACGAGGGCCTGCGCGCCGGCAAGCACGTGCCGCTCAAGGCCAATTGCGACGAAGCGCTCAAGAAGGCGCCGGGCGTGAAGAAGGTGCTGGTGGTCAAGCACACCGGCGGCAAGGTCGACTGGAACGCCGGCCGCGACGTCTGGTGGCACGAGATCGCGGCCAAGGTGCCGGCCGACTGCGCGCCCGAGCCGATGGGCGCCGAGGATCCGCTTTTCATCCTCTATACGTCGGGATCGACCGGCAAGCCGAAGGGCGTGCTGCACACGACCGGCGGCTACATCGTCTTCGCGTCGATGACCCACCAGTACGTGTTCGATTATCACGACGGCGACGTCTACTGGTGCACCGCCGACGTGGGCTGGGTGACCGGCCACAGCTACATCCTCTACGGACCGCTGGCCAACGGCGCCACGACCCTGATGTTCGAGGGCGTGCCCAACTATCCCGATTCCAGCCGCTTCTGGCAGGTGATCGACAAGCACCAGGTGAACATCTTCTACACCGCGCCCACCGCGATCCGCGCGCTGATGCGCGAGGGCGAGGCGCCGGTGAAGAAGACGTCACGCGCGAGCCTGCGCCTGCTGGGGTCGGTCGGTGAGCCGATCAATCCCGAAGCCTGGCTCTGGTACCACCGTGTCGTGGGCGACAGCCGCTGCCCGATCGTCGACACCTGGTGGCAGACCGAGACCGGCGGCATCCTGATCACGCCGCTGCCCGGCGCGACGGCGCTGAAGCCCGGCTCGGCGACGCGGCCGTTCTTCGGCGTGCAGCCGGTGATGGTCGATGCCGAGGGCAAGGAGCTGCAAGGCGCCTGCACCGGCAATCTCTGCCTGATCAATTCGTGGCCCGGCCAGATGCGCACGGTCTATGGCGATCACCAGCGGTTCATCGAGACCTACTTCAAGACCTATCCCGGCAAGTACTTCACCGGCGACGGCGCGCGCCGCGACGAGGACGGCTACTACTGGATCACCGGCCGCGTCGACGACGTGATCAACGTCTCGGGCCATCGCATCGGCACCGCCGAGGTCGAGAGCGCGCTGGTCGCCAACACCAAGGTGGCCGAGGCTGCCGTGGTCGGCTTCCCGCACGACATCAAGGGCCAGGGCATCTATGCCTACGTCACCCTGAAGGCCGGCGAGCAATCCTCAGAGGAGCTGCGCAAGGAGCTGGTCGCCTGGGTGCGCAAGGAGATCGGCCCGATCGCCACGCCCGACGTCATCCAGTGGGCGCCCGGATTGCCCAAGACCCGTTCCGGCAAGATCATGCGCCGCATCCTGCGCAAGATCGCCGAGAACGATTTCAGCAATCTGGGCGACACGTCGACCCTCGCCGACCCGATGGTGGTCGACGATCTCGTCAAGAACCGCGGCAAGTAAGGAACCCGATGGCCAACCCGACGATCACCCAGCTCGCCGCGGACCTGGCCGCCGGCCGCACCACCTCGCGCACGCTCACCGAAGAGGCGCTGGCGCGCATCGCAGACCCGAAGGGCGAAGGCAGCCGGGCCTTCGTGAAGGTCTGGAAGGACCAGGCGCTGGCCGCCGCCGACGCGAGCGACACGCTGCGCAAGGCGGGCCTCGTGCCGTCGCCGCTCGCCGGCATCCCGGTCTCGATCAAGAACCTCTGCGACGTCGCGGGCGAGACGACGCTCTCTGGTTCGAAGGCGCTCGACGATGCCAAACCCGCGACCGAGGACGCGCCCGTGGTGGCGC
>LSKJ01000281.1 GCA_001557035.1 Rhodospirillaceae bacterium CCH5-H10
GGTCAATTCCATCGCCAGGATCCATCGTGGCCTGGCGGGCGAGCCCCCGAGCCGTCGCGCGCAATCGGCGGGCTCGCACCGCATCTTCGTCGGCTTCCTCCTCGGCAAACTCGAACTCGGGCGAAGGCGTGACGGGCTCGGGCGCGATGTCTTCATGCTCGGCAAGCTCCGGCTCCCGACGAATGCCGCCATTAGCGGGATCGTCGACGGGCTGCCCTTCCTGAAGACCGCCGGTTCCCTCTCCGCGTGCCGCCTGAACTGCGGGAACAGCCTTGGCACTCCAATCATCCGGCGTGACGGCGCAATCTCCCAGCCGTTCTGGTTCTGGCGGTGGCAGCAGTCGTTCCGTGAGCTGCCGGTCCTCGTAGTACCGCGCCTTCCTGGCCCGGATCGGCGGGCACCCGGAAACCAGGACCAACTCGTCGCTCGCCGGTAGCTGCATGACTTCTCCGGGCGTCAACAACGGCCGTGCCGTCTCCTGCCGAGAAACCATGAGATGGCCAAGCCACGGACTCAGCCGGTGGCCGGCATAGTTCCTCGCATCGCGAATCTCGGTCGCCGTGCCGAGCGCGTCCGAGACGCGCTTCGCGGTGCGCTCGTCGTTGGTGGCGAAGCACACACGGACATGGCAGTTGTCCAAGATGGCGTTGTTGGGACCGTAGGCCTTCTCGATCTGATTGAGCGACTGGGCGATGAGAAAGCTCTTCAATCCATAACCGGCCATGAAAGCCAGTGCCGACTCGAAGAAGTCCAGGCGCCCGAGAGCAGGAAACTCGTCGAGCATAAGCAGCAACCTGTGCCGCCGCCCCTTGGCGTGCAGCTCTTCGGTCAGCCGGCGGCCGATCTGGTTCAAGACCAGGCGCACCAACGGCTTGGTCCGGCTGATGTCGGACGGCGGCACCACGAGGTAAAGGGTCGTCGGTCGCTCGTTCTCGACGAGATCGCGGATGCGCCAGTCGCAACGACGGGTCACCTGAGCCACGACGGGGTCGCGGTACAGGCCGAGGAAGGACATCGCGGTCGAGAGCACGCCCGAGCGCTCATTCTCGCTCTTGTTCAGCAGTTCCCGGGCGGCCGACGCGATGACCGGATGGACACCCGCCTCGCCGAGGTGCGCTGTGGTCATCATCGCCCGGAGCGTCGTCTCGATCGGCCGTTTCGGGTCTGACAGGAAGGCGGCTACGCCCGCCAGCGTCTTATCTTCTCCCGCATACAGGACATGCAGGATGGCGCCGACCAACAGGGCGTGACTGGTCTTTTCCCAATGGTTCCGTCGCTCCAGGGCGCCTTCGGGATCTACCAGCACGTCGGCGATGTTCTGGACGTCGCGGACTTCCCATTCGCCGCGCCGAACCTCGAGCAGCGGATTGTAAGCGGCGGACGCCGCATTGGTCGGATCAAACAGCAGCACGCGGCCATGCCGCGACCGGAAACCTGAGGTCAATTCCCAATTCTCTCCCTTAATGTCATGAACGATCGAGCTGCCCGGCCAGGTCAGCAAGGTCGGCACGACCAAACCGACGCCCTTTCCGCTTCGCGTCGGCGCAAAGCAGAGAACGTGTTCCGGTCCTTCGTGCCGCAGGTAGTCGGCGCCGAGCTTACCCAGCACCACGCCGTCGGGACCCATCAAGCCTGCATGGCGAGCCTCGACTGCAGTCGCCCAACGAGCTGAACCGTAAGTCGCCACGTTCTTCGCTTCACGCGCGCGCCAGACCGACATGCCGATCGCGACTCCGATCGAGATGAAGCCGCCTGAGGCCGCGATACAGGCGCCCTCCACGAAGATCGCGGGGGCATAGGCGTCGAAGGCGTACCACCACCAGAAGAAGGTCGGAGGAAAGTAGATCGGGACATGGGCGAGTTCGAACCAGGGTGGCCCGAGCTGGGGTTGGTAACCCAGCCGCCAGGCCGTCCATTGCGTTGACGCCCATACAGTTACGAGCACGATTGCGAAAACGAGGGTGATCTGCCCCCACAGGATCTTCGTCGCAGACATGACGAGGAGATCAAGCGGTCACTTGCCATCGGTTCAATGCCGGCGACATGCAGAGCGCTTATGCGGCGGCCCTGGCGTGCAAATTGGCGGAGTGCCCTGCCACGCGCTTCCTCTTCGAGCTACAGCCCAAGTCCTCGGCGTCGTCCAAGCGACCAGCTGACATCACCGCCGGGCAGGGCCACCCCTGTCACCAGGCGGCCGACATGCTGTTCGAGCGCGGGCCGCCACGGAACCAGGCTGAAGCCGAGCCCGTCGTCGATCATGGCGAACCGTCCACTCGAAAGCTGCGTGGATCCGACCAGCGTCCCGGCAACAGGGTTCCCCGCAATGGCGGGCTGCCATTCCCGCCCCCGATCGGCGGCGAGCGCGCGGCCGACGCGCTCGACATCACGAACCTCAAGTCGCTGCATCACGACGCGAGAAATCCGGATCCGCCCGTCGCCGACTTCCGTGGCATACCCCTTGTCAGCCAGCCATCGCCGACGCCTGGCCAGCGCGGCCGTCACTTCCCGGCCAAATCCGTCGTCTGCCAGAACGGTGCGCTGACGAGCGTCCAACTCTCGGTCGAGCCACGTCGCGCCATCATGGCCGACTTGCTGGTCGAGCCCCAACGTCGAGAGGACGGTCACCCGACCGGCCGCGCGGTCCAGCGCGCGGTCATATGCCTGCCCGCGCTCGGCCAAGTCGGCGGGAATGCGCCAGTGGTCGGCATCGATCCGCTCGACATGGCCGGCCCGTCGCAGCGCCTCCAGGCGCCGGACATGGGACCGGACGTAGGCCGCAGGATCGCCGCCCAAGCGTTCGACGGTGCCGACAGCCTGCTCCAGATGGGCGGCCGGCCTGTAGATCCCCTCCTCTCCGGCAATGGCCACGATATTGCGGTCCGATGCGCGCGGTCCCGTCTCGGCGGCACCAGCCGTCACGATCATGCCGCGCTGAATATTCTCCACTGCGGCAGGATCCATCTCGAGATGATGGACTTGCCCGTCCACGCCGTCGACGACGAGCCCCACGCGCTCGCCCATCTCGTCGCCCGCCAGCCCCTTGTCGAGCACCCGACCAACGATCGGTGCGGTCATCTCCTCGCGATGGAGGACATAGCCTGCGATTGAGCGGGCGTGCGCCAACCCTTCGCGGTCCAGTGCCCGATGCATGGCCTTGATGATGTCGCCACGCTCTCCCAGCTCCCGCAAGACGGGTTCGGCCCTGGGCGATACTGTCCACCGGCCTGGCTCCACCTCGGTGGCCAAGCCCATGCGCTCCAGCTTGCGCGCCCGCCGAATCAGCAGCGCCCGATTTTGTCGCAGGCTTTCGAGCATGTCCTGGTCTGGCCTCAGGTCGGTAAACTCGTTTCGGCTCCGCTGCTCGGCGAGCAGCATGCGGTCGAGGCGTGTGAAGCGGTCGCCATCCACCTCACTCTCCAAGCCGCGCGAAACTTCGTGCTCGGTCTGACGGCCGAGCTCCCGGGTTACGATGTCGCTAGCCCGCTCGCGGATGCCATAGGCGATGTAATCGCCAGCGATGTTGAGAGTCTTGTCATCGTCGGTCACTCCTCGAACGATGATGTGAGTATGAGGATGGCCGGTGTTGTGGTGATCGACCGCAATCCAGTCGAGGCTGGTACAAAGGTCGGCCTCCATCTGCTTAATGAGTTCGCGGGTGGTCGCGCGATGGTCAGAGAGCTCGACACCCTCCTCCGTCGACACGATAAAGCGAAACTGGTGGCGGTCTTCCCGGCCCCGCTCCACAAATGCACGACCATCCTCAACGTCCTGGCTGGCCGAGTAGACTTGACCCTTCTCACCGTCCCTTGTCACGCCATCGCGCTGCAAATAGCGAAGATGCGCGTCGATGGCTTTGCCACTGACGAACTGCCGCCCTCGGGTGGCACCGGACTGGGGATTGAGCTTCACGACCCGAGCCTTGATCGCGACCCGCCGTGACCGTGTGCGGACGCCACCGTCGTGGCTCCAGGGTTTCCGGTTCTTCAGCGCCGCAGCCACCGAGGCCCCGCGCCCGCGTTCGTTGAACCGGCCGCCGCCCTTCCCAGCCTCGCCCAGTCGAGAGGGATTGCCGCCAGCCCGTCGAATAGCCTGCTGAATTTGCCCGTTGAAATTAGACGCACGGCCACCTTGGCTCCCGGCGCGGCGTCTCCCGGTCCGCGCGTCGCCGCGATCCTGGATCCTTCCGGGCCGGAGACGGAAATCGTCGTCATCACGCGACATGGCATAACGATTGGCAGCAAAACGCAGCGCCGCAAGCGTCAGAACGCGGGGCTCGCTTCATGGCGTAGAAAAGGTATCTCCGGCGTAGCAATGGAAGGGGCTGTCCCAGAAGCGATGGCGCTCGGAGCATTGAATACAAAGAGAAAACTGTTTTAAGAGACGCATGTCTGTCGCGAAGAGCCAGCGCAGCGGTCTCAAAAAACAACGTGCAGACAAGCCTCTAGGAGCGCAGCGACGGCAGCGGGGCCACCCGCTTTATCTTGCCGTCCATGATCT
>LSKJ01000282.1 GCA_001557035.1 Rhodospirillaceae bacterium CCH5-H10
GGCCGATAGGAGGCGTCTGCCGGTGCGATCGCCTGCGCCTGGCCAAGCCTGTCGACCTGGACGACCCAAGGCGTGATCGTGCCCCTCGCCGCTTGCGAGACGAGCCCACCGGCAAGACCGGCGGCCAGGACCAGGCAACCGAACGCCATCAGGCGCCAGTTCCGGGCCTGCACGCGGGCCGAGCCGATCCGATCGTCCCAGACCTGCGCGGCCTTCTGGTAGGGCGTCTCCGGCACGGGTGTGTGGC
>LSKJ01000283.1 GCA_001557035.1 Rhodospirillaceae bacterium CCH5-H10
GAGTTCGCGTAACGGAGTCTTTGATGTCCAAGAGACCCGATTGGAGGTCGCCCGACTATGTCGAAGCGTTGAAGGACCTCGATCGTGCCGGGTTCGCGTGGGAATTCCTGCGACGCAATCCGGCCTACCGGGAAGAGTACGACCGGATCGACGAAGATCCGGAGGAGTCAGAGTTGAGCCCGGAGACGGTAGGAGGCAACTGGGGGCTTTCCTTTCGCCTGCGCCCCCTCACTCGATGCGACTGCCGCGCGAGTTCTATGGCGGCCTGAGCTGCTTCCCCATGCCGTGCTGCTCGTTCCTGCACCC